>NZ_LJPA01000008.1:0-249874 GCF_001414035.1 Frankia sp. ACN1ag
GCACCTGCTGACCATCGACTACCCCCACGCCGAGCGGGTGGTGCTGGTCATGGACAACCTCAATACCCACGGCATCGCCTCGCTCTACGAGGCCTTCGACCCCGCCGTCGCGTTCGCTCTCGCCGGGCGCCTCGAGATCCACCACACCCCCAAACACGGCTCCTGGCTCAACATCGCCGAGATCGAACTGGCCGCACTGACCCGCCAATGCCTCGACCGCCGCATCGACGACCTCGACGTGCTCAACACCGAACTCGCCGCCTGGCAGACAGCCGTCAACGCCGACCAGCGCCAAGTCCACTGGCACTTCACCACCGCCGACGCCCGCACCAAACTCCGCCACCTATACCCCAAACATTAGTGGCGACGGTCTACTAGCCCAGCGGGAATCCCTGGCCGACCGGATCGCGAGGCCGGCCAGCCGAGTACGCCCCATCGGCGTGGGCGGTTGCGACCGGGTGCGGTCGGGCAGGCGTAGGGATCTGTGAGCGCTGGAGGTCGATGACGGTTCGCGCGGCGGCAACCACCAGCACCCTCAAGCAACTCGTTGCATTGATACTTGCCGACGGTCGGGCGAGTCCGCGCCGCGGACCGTCGGACGTGCTCGTCTGGGTCGTCAGCCGGACGGTGCCACCGTGGAATCCACCGGCGGCCGGGTTCCCTGGAAGCGGAAGCTGCCTGCCGCCATGGCGATGCCCGTCCGGTCGAAGCCGGCAGCGGCGAGTCGGGCCGGCAACCTGTCGGGGTCGACCGTGACCAAGGTGTCGCCGAGATGGATGAGGCGGAAGCTGTGGTACTTCCCGCTCCGCGGGATCATGGCCACCACGTGACGTGATAGCCGCGTCGTCCTGGGCGAATTTTCTGGCCCCACGATCGCTGGTGGCTCTGCGCGACGGTGACCACCACGGCCAGCATTCATCGGCGGAGTCTCGCCGATTGTTGCGTATCGCGGCGCCCGAACCGCTGCGGCCACGGCTGCACAGCCTTCGGCGCGGTAGAGGCGAACGGCTTCCGACAGCGAGGAAGGCACCCCCCGTTCACCCAACCGGGATCAGGCACGAGACCGCGCCCCCAACCCGCCGCAGCGATCGCCCGCCAAGGCCACCCACCCCAAACCAGATGGCCCCACCCACCCCAAAATCACCCCCCACCCCCACCCCAAAACCACGGGCAAGTTCGTGGGGGGTCTCGGGGGGGCTCGGCCCCCCCGGCAAAATAAAGAGACGCCCCGTTTCTCCCCCCAAAAGGGAGAAAACAAGACGCCCAAAGTCTCGTGGAGCTGAGGGGATTCGAACCCCTGACCCTCACACTGCCAGTGTGATGCGCTACCAGACTGCGCCACAGCCCCAACTGCTGTTCATTTATATCAGACCGAGCGAACCTCGGTGTGTTGCCCCCCTGGCACCGATACCGCCGCGCCTGGCGGGCTACTTCGGCAAGTGTACAGGCTCCGTGTCGGACTCTGTCGGGGCCCCCTGGCTCGGCAGGAGGCGCTCGGACAGACCCGATCCGGCGACGCCGATCTTACCGGTCAGCAGCGGACCCGCGTTGTGCTCGGCGAGCCGGTATCCGCCCTCGACCTGGCGGAGGACCGACCACCGGCAGTTCGCCAGCGGCCCGAAGTGCCACCACAGCTCCGGCGGCAGGCCGAGCACGTGGCCGATCAGCGAGCGCGCCGTGCCGCCGTGCAGCACGAACACGACGAGCCCGGCCGGCCCGGGCGGCAGCCCGTCGGCGCGGATCTCGTCGAAGACCTCCCCGGCGCGCCGGGCGACCTCCCGGTAGGTCTCGCCGCCCCCGCGGCGAACGTCGTCGCCGCGGCGCCAGGCCCGGTCCTCCTCGGGGAACCGGTCGGCCGCCTCGGCGCCGGTGAGTCCGGACCACAGCCCGAGATCGATCTCGCGCAGCCGCGCGTCGGAGCGGAACGGCAGGTCAAGCCCGGCCGCGGTGTCCCGGCAGCGTTGCAGATCGGACGAGACGACCAGGTCCGGGTGCATCGCCCGGATGATCGGGGCCACCGCGGCAACCTGGGCCTGTCCGGTGGCATCCAGGGGCGGGTCCGCGTGCCCCTGGAAGCGGCCGACATCGTTCCAGGTGGTCCGGCCATGCCGCCAGAGCAGCAGCCTCACAGGGCGTTCACCGAGCCGCCGCCGAGCGGGCCGGGCGCCGAGGAGGACCCGGGCACCGAGGAGGACCCGGGCGCCGAGGTTCCTGCACCGGCCCCGACCCCGACGGTCGCGTCGGTGAACGGAATCACCGGGCAGTCCTTCCACAGCCGTTCCAGGGCGTAGAAGACGCGCTCCTCGTCCCGCTGGACGTGCACGACGACGTCGACGAAGTCGAGCAGGACCCAGTGGCCCTCCCGCTCTCCCTCGCGCCGCAGGGGCTTGGCCCCGAGCCGGCGCAGCTGCTCCTCCACCTCGTCGACGATGCCCTTGACCTGCCGCTCGTTGCCTGCGGAGGCGATGACGAAGCAGTCGGTGATGGCCAGCCGCTCGCTCACGTCGAGGATGAGCAGGTCGTGGCCGAGCTTGTCGGCCGCCGCCTGCGCGGCGGCGAGGGCGAGTTCGACGGCTCGCGGGGAAGCGGTCACGCTGAGGGTCTCCAGGGTGGCGACGTCCACGGGACGGCCACCACCGGTCGCCCCGCGCGCCGCCCGTGGTCGGGCGGCTGAGTCCAGCGTGACACATCCCCGCCCGGGCAGTGCNCCCATCAGGCCGGCGACGGCCCGAAAACCGTGATATCGCCGCACCGGCCACGGTTCGGGACGGTCCGGCGCCGGGGCCGGGGCTGGGGCCGCCGAAGGTCGGTGGCTCCTACCGGCCAGGCCGGCGACGGGAAGCGGTCAGGCCGGCGGCTGGTAGAGGTGCCGCTTGGCGATGTAGCGCACCACGCCGTCCGGCGTGAGGTACCAGATCGGGGCGCCGCGTCCGACCCGCTGGCGAATGTCGGAGGACGAGATCGCCAGCGCCGGCACCTCCAGCAGACTCACCGAGTTCGCCGGCAGCGCGGCGTCCAGGGCGAGCTGGTAGCCGGGGCGGCTGACACCGACGAAGTGCGCCAGCTCGAACAGCTCGCGGTGGTCCCGCCAGGTGAAGATCTGGGCGAGCGCGTCGGCGCCGGTGATGAAGAACAGCTCGTCGTCCGGCCGGGCTCCGCGCAGGTCACGCAGGGTATCGATGGTGTAGGTCGCCCCGCCCCGGTCGATCTCGACCCGGCTGACGGTGAACTGCGGGTTCCCCGCGGTGGCGAGGAAGGTCATCAGGTAGCGGTCCTCCGGGTCCGAGACCACGCGGTGGACCTTCTGCCAGGGCTGCCCGCTCGGCACGAACACGACCTCGTCGAGGTCGAACAGGGCGGCCACCTCGCTCGCGGCGACGAGGTGGCCGTTGTGGACGGGATCGAAGGTCCCACCCATCACGCCGAGACGCACGACGGGACAGTAACGCTGCATGACCGGCACGCGCGCGCAGCGCCCGGCCGGACGGGAGATGTCCCACAAAGCCTCCCGTCAGCGGCCGCACATCCCCACACCGCACGCCGCCCGGCCGGATCCCACCGCGCCCCCACCCCCGCGCTCCCCGTCCCGCCGGGGGACGACCCGGCGGCCTCCGTCTCGGCGACCGCTGCCGGGGCCGCCGGGACGAACCCGCCCCGCGGGGGACGACCCGGCTAGGCTGATGGCAGGCCGCCGGCCACCCCCGTCCCACCGCGAGGAGGCGCCGCCCATGCCGATCAGCCCACGCGCGGGGCAGCCCGCCGCCCCCGAGGACCTCATCGACGTCAACGCCCTGCTTGCGGCGTATCAGGACGTCCATCCCGATCCCACGGATCCTGCTCAGCGGGTGTCGTTCGGGACTTCCGGGCACCGCGGATCGGCGCTGCGCGGCTCCTTCAACGCCGACCACATCCTCGCCACCACCCAGGCGATCTGCGACTTCCGCGCGGCGGCGGGCGTCGACGGCCCGCTGTTCCTCGGGATCGACACCCACGCCCTGTCCGCCCCGGCGCTGGCCAGCGCCCTGGAGGTGCTCGTCGCGAACGGCGTGGCGGTGCGCATCGCCCCGGACGGCGAGGCGACGCCGACCCCGGTGATCTCGCACGCCATCCTGGGGCACAACCGTGACCGCGGCGCCGCTGCGGCGGGCGCGCCATCCGTACGTGGGCTCGCCGACGGGATCGTGGTGACGCCGTCGCACAACCCGCCGGCCGACGGCGGCTTCAAGTACAACCCGACCCACGGTGGACCCGCCGACACCGCCGCCACCAAGGTCATCCAGGACCGTGCGAACGCCCTTCTCGAAGCCGGTCTCGCCGGCGTCGCCCGGGTGCCCTACGCGCAGGCGCGGGCGGCCGCGGTGGTGCACGACTACGTCGGCGCGTACGTCGCCGACCTGGGCGACGTCATCGACCTCGACGCGATCCGCGCCGCCGGCGTACGCATCGGCGTCGATCCGCTCGGCGGCGCGAGCCTGGTCTACTGGCAGGCAATCGCCGAGCGGTACAAGCTCGACCTGGAGGTGGTCAACACCACCGTCGACCCGACCTTCTCGTTCATGACGACGGACTGGGACGGCAAGATCCGGATGGATCCGTCGTCGCCCTACGCGATGGCCTCCCTGCTTCGCCTCGCCGGCTCCTTCGACGTGGCGGTGGCCAACGACGCCGACGCCGACCGGCACGGCATCGTCACCCCCGGCGCCGGGCTGCTGAACCCGAACCACTACCTGTCCGCGGCGATCGCCTACCTGTTCGGCCACCGCGCCGGCTGGCCCGCGGGCACGGCGATCGGCAAGACCCTGGTGAGCTCGAGCATGATCGATCGGGTCGGCGCGGGCATCGGCCGCGCCGTCGTCGAGGTACCGGTCGGCTTCAAGTGGTTCGTCGACGGCCTCACCGACGGCACCCTCGGCTTCGGCGGGGAGGAGAGCGCGGGCGCGTCGTTCCTGCGCCGCGGCGGCGGGGTGTGGACGACGGACAAGGACGGCCTCATCGCCTGCCTGCTCGCCGCGGAGATGACGGCGGTCACCGGCCGGGATCCCGGGACGCTGTACCGGGAGCTGACCGAACTGCACGGCGCGCCGGCGTACCGGCGGGTCGACGCGCCCGCCACGGCGGCGCAGAAGAAGATCCTGGCGGCCCTCACTCCGGCGAGCCTGGACGCGACCACGCTGGCCGGTTCCCCGGTGACCGCCGCGCTGTCGCATGCGCCCGGCAACGGCGCGGCGATCGGCGGGGTGAAGGTCGTCACCGGCGATGCCTGGTTCGCGGCCCGCCCGTCCGGCACCGAGGACGTCTACAAGATCTACGCGGAGAGCTTCCGCGGGCCGGAGCACCTCGACGAGGTGATCACACAGGCCCAGGTGATCGTGGACGCGGCCCTCGCCCGCGGCTGACCGACCGTCAGGAGGGCAGGAGGCGCTCGATGAAGACCTGGAGCTGGTCGATGTTGCGGCATTCAACCATCTCGTCGACCAGCTCGGCGTAGACGTCGGTCGCCGAATCGCCGGAACCCCAGTAGGTGCGCGGCTCCGGGTTGAGCCAGTAGGAGTGCCGGGCCTGCGCGCACAGCCGCCGGAACACCGCCGCCGACGTCGGCCGGTAGTTGTTGCGCGCGTCGCCGAGGATGAGCAGCGACGTCTTCGGCCCCACCGCCTCCGGGTACTTCTCGGCGAAGACCTCGATGGCGTGGCCGTAGTCGCTGTGCCCGTCGAACCAGACGAGGTCGGCCTCGCCGGAGATCCGCGCCATCATGTCGCCGAGGTCAAGGCCGCGCAGGTAGCGGGTCACCTCGTCGGTGGTGTCGATGAAGGCGAACGCGCGGACCTTGGAGAACTGCTCGCGCAGCGCGTGGGTCAGCATCAGGGTGAAGTGCGCGAACGACGCGACCGAACCGGAGACGTCGCACAGCACAACGAGCTCGGGCTTGTGCGGCTTGTGCGGACGGTGCTTGGTGTCCACCGGCACGCCGCCGGTGGCCAGCGACGCGCGGACGGTGCGCCGGAAGTCCAGCCGGCCGGTGCGGCCGAGGCGGCGCCGCGCGGTCAGCCGGGTCGCGAGACGCCGCGCGAGCGGGTGGACCTGCCGGCGCAGCTCGACGAGGTCGCGCTGGGAGGCGCGCAGGAACTCGACCTGGTCGCTGAGCGGCTTGACCGCGGTGCGCTCGACGGCCTCGATGCCGCGCTCCTCGGCCATCCGGCGCCGCACCTCCGCGCCCACCAGCTCCTCGAACTCGCGGATCCGGTCGGTGATCGTCTGGCGGGCGGCCCGTTCGGCAAGGCCGCCGCGCTCGGAATCGCCCAGCAGCGCCGAGAGCAGGTCGGCGATGAGCGTCTCCGCGGACATCGCGCGCAGTACCCGGTAGAGGAACCAGGAGCGGCCGGCGCTGCCCCGCGCCGAACCGAACGCGCTCACCGCCTGGCGGGCGAGCTGGCGCAGTGCCTCGTCGTCGCCGTCGCGCAGGGCGTCGAGCAGCTTGTCGCGCAGCGCCTGCCGCAGCGCCTCGAGCTCCTCCGGCGTCAGGTCGCCGGGATCCGGCTCCCCATCGCCGGCCGCGCCGTCGCCCGTGGCCGCCGGGTCGTCGACAAGGTCGTCCAGCGAGACGCCGTCGCCGATGCGAGGCGGGAAGTACAGGTCGAACAGCGTGTCGAAGGCGGGCCGGTACACCGGCCGCTTGCACAGGGTCGCGGCGAACGACGCCCGCACGGCGTCGCGGTCGGCCCAGCCCAGGGCCCCNACGGCGCGGGCTGCGTCCACCGTCTCGGCGCTGCTGACCGGGACGCCGGCCCGGCGCAGGGCGGCGGTGAACTCGACGGTGCGGTCCAGCAGGCTCATGCCGGCGCCCCCTTGTGGACGGGCGGCCGTGGCGATGGCCGCCGCGGTTGTGGTTCGGCGGTAGTCGGTGCGCGCAGGTCAGTTCGCGGTGAGCTTGAGATGGCCGATGGCGCGGGCCTGGTCGCTGGCGTGCTTGAGCACCACGCCGAGGGTGGAGGCGACGGCCGCCTCGTCGAAGGTGTCGAAGCCGAGCGCGAGGATCGTCTGCGCCCAGTCGATGGTCTCGGCGATGGACGGCGCCTTCTTCAGCTCCATCGCGCGCAGCGCGCGCACGATCCGGACCAGCGACTCGGCGAGCTTCTCCGGCAGGTCCGGAACCCGGGAGAGCACGATCTCCTTCTCCCGCTCGGCCGAGGGATAGTCCAGGTTCAGGTAGAGGCAGCGCCGCTTGAGCGCCTCGGACAGCTCCCGGGTCGCGTTCGAGGTGAGGATGACGAACGGGCGCTGGGTCGCGCTGATCGTCCCCAGCTCGGGAATCGTCACCTGGAAGTCCGACAGCACCTCCAGCAGCAGGCCCTCCACCTCGACGTCGGCCTTGTCGGTCTCGTCGATGAGCAGCACCGTCGGCTCCTCGCGACGGATCGCCGTCAGCAACGGCCGGGACAGCAGGAACTCCTCGCTGAAGATGTCGTCGTGGGCCTGCTGCCAGCCCTCCGTGCCGCCGTCGCCGGAACCGGCCTGGATGCGCAGGAGCTGCTTCTTGTAGTTCCACTCGTACAGCGCGCGGGCCTCGTCGAGGCCCTCGTAGCACTGCAGGCGGATCAGCTCGGCGCCGACGGAGGTGGCCAGGGCCTTGGCGAGCTCGGTCTTGCCGACTCCCGCCGGGCCCTCCACAAGCAGCGGCTTACGCAGCCGGTCGGCGAGGAAGACCGTGGTGGCGATCGCCTCGTCCGCGAGGTATCCGGTCCCGCGGAGGCGTTCCTGCACGTCCGCGACGTCGGCGAAAGCGTGTTCCTGAAGCGACATGGCCACCTTCCGTCCCCGTGTCAAGCATCGCCACGTCCATAGTGCCAGGATGAAGCCCCAGACGGGCGACTACGCCCCGCCCGCGGCTTTGGTCCGGCCCTGACGGGCGAACGCCGTGCGTGCGTACGGGGACCGCAGCACCCCCGGCCGCCGCCGGGATCGGTCAGCTCACGAGGTGACCGTCGCCGACGCCGACCCACGTCGTCGAGGTGAGCTCGGGCAGGCCCATCGGCCCCCGCGCGTGCAGCTTCTGGGTGGAGATGCCGATCTCGGCGCCCATGCCGAACCGCTCCCCGTCGGTGAACCGGGTCGAGGCGTTCACCATCACCGCCGCCGAGTCGCAGCTCGTGATGAAGCGCCGGGAGGCGCCGAGCGAGCGGGTGACGATCGCCTCGGTGTGCCCGCTGCCCCAGCGGCGGATGTGCGCCACCGCGTCGTCGAGCGAGTCCACGACGCGCACGGCCATGTCGAGCGACAGGTACTCGGCGGCCCAGTCGTCGTCGGTGGCGGGCACGGCGCGCGGGTCCACCGCGCACACGGCCTCGTCGCCGTGCACGGCGACGCCCGCGTCGTGCAGCGCGGCCAGGACCCGCGGCAGGAACCGATCCGCCACGGCGCGGTGCACCAGCAGCGTCTCCGCCGAGTTGCAGACCGAGACCCGGTGGGTCTTGGCGTTGACGGTGATCGCGAGCGCCTGGTCGAGATCGGCGTCGACGTCGACATAAACGTGGCAGTTGCCGACCCCGGTCTCGATGACCGGCACGGTCGACTCCTCCACCACCGCCCGGATGAGCCCGGCCCCGCCCCGGGGGATGAGCACGTCGACGAGCCCCCGCAGACGCATCAGGTGCTTGACGGAGTCGTGGTCGAGGCCGGGGACGAGCTGGACCGCGTCGGCCGGCAGGCCGCCCGCCGCGGCGACGTCGCGCAGGACCTCCACCAGAGCGATGTTGGACCGCACCGCGGAGGCGCTGCCGCGCAGCAGCACCGCGTTGCCGCTCTTGAGGCACAGCCCCGCGGCGTCCACGGTGACGTTCGGCCGCGCCTCGTAGATGATCCCCACGACGCCGAGCGGGACGCGGACCTGCCGCAGCTCCATGCCGTTGGGCAGCACCCGCCCGCGCACGACCTCGCCGACCGGGTCGTCCAGCGTGGCGACCTGACGCAGCCCGTCGGCCATGCCCGCCAGGCGGGCCTCGGTGAGGGTGAGCCGGTCGACCATGGCACCGGGCGTTCCCGCCGCCTGCGCCGCCGCGACATCCTCGGCGTTGGCGGCGAGAATCCCCGCGGACCGGGCGAGGAGCGCCTCGGCCATCGCGAGCAGCACCCGGTCCTTCTCGCCGCGGCTGACCGGGGCCAGCAGGGCCGCCGCCGCCTTCGCGCGCACTGCTACGTCTCGGACAGCCTCCGCAGAGGTGATCATTTCCGGATCCTCCGTAAGTGCGGGCGCCGCGGCGCAGCCCACTGTCCTGAGGCTACCGGCGCCGGGCGACACTCGCGGCCGCCCGCGCGGACCGGGTGACGATTCGGGCGTTCTGGCTGCCCGACGGCCCGACGCCACGACCACGCCGGACCCCCGTGCCAGTCGGCCACGGGCGCCTGCCTACCGTGCTCGCATGCTCGCCCTGCACACCTCCGACTGGCATCTCGGCCGCGGCCTGCACGGCCATGACCTGATGCCGGCCCAGGCCGCGTTCGTCGACCACCTCGTCGAGGTCGTCCGGGCGGAGTCCGTCGGCGTGGTCCTCGTCGGCGGCGACGTGCATGACCGCGCCATCCCGCCGGTGCGCGCGCTGGAACTGTTCGACGAGGCGCTGTCGCGGCTGCGCGACGCGGGCACCCGGGTCGTGGCCATCAGCGGCAACCACGACGCCGCGCGCCGTCTGGGAGACAAGTCCGGCCTGCTCGACCCGCGGATCCGGATCAGGACGGATCCGGCCGCGGTGGGCGTCCCCGTCGTCGTCGAGGACGCCGACGGCCCCGTGCGGATCTACGCGATCCCCTATCTGGAGCCGACGACCGCGAACGCCCTGCTGCCCGCCGCGGAGGCCGAGAGTCCTACCGGCGCAGCCGCCGCGGCAGAGTACTCGCAGGCGGCGACGATGCGCCGCGCGATGCGCGCCGTGCGGGCCGACCTCGGCGGCCACCCGGGCGCCCGCAGCGTCGTCCTCGCGCACGCCTGGGTCACCGGCGGCGCGGGCAGCGACAGCGAACGCGACATCTCCGTCGGCGGGGTCGGCAACGTGCCGTCGAGCCTGTTCGACGGCATCACGTACACCGCGCTCGGCCACCTGCACCGCCCGCAGGCGATCACGCCCGCCGTGCGCTACAGCGGCTCGCCGCTGGCCTTCTCCTTCTCGGAGGCCGCCGACCGCAAGACCTCCCTGCTGGTGGACATCGGCCGCGACGGGGTCCGGGCGGTCCGCGGCGTGGAGGTGCCCACCGAACGGCGGATGGCGGTGCTGCGCGGCACCCTGCACGAGCTGCTGACCGCCGCGACCTTCGCCGCCCACGAACGGGACTTCGTCTCGGCGGTGCTGACGGATCCGGTGCGGCCGGGCGACGCGATGGCGACGTTGCAACGACGCTTCCCCCACGCGCTGCGCCTCGCCCACGAACCACCGCCCGGCGCGGCCGACGAGCGCAGCTTCGGCGAACGGACCCGCGGCCGGACCGACCTGGAGATCGCCACGGCGTTCGTGGCGCACGTGCGCAACGACCCGTCGCCACGGGAACGGGCGCTGCTCACCGAGGCCCTCGACGCGGCCCGGATCGCCGAGGATGCGGCCTGATGCGGCCCCACCGGCTGCGCCTGGAGGCGTTCGGGGCCTTCCCGGGCCGCGTCGATGTCGATGTCGACCGGGTGAGCGGCGGCGGCCTGCTGCTGCTNTGCGGCGAGACCGGCGGCGGCAAGACGACCCTGCTCGACGCGATCGGCTTCGCGCTGTTCGGTGAGGTCCCCGGCATGCGTGGCAAGATCGCCGGTGGCCCGGACCTGCGGTCCCACCACGCCGACGCCTCGGTCCGACCGGAGGTGAGCCTGGAGTTCTCGGTCTCGGCCGGGCGCTACCGGATCACCCGCAGCCCGGCGTGGGACCGGCCCAAGCGTGGCGGCGGCACCACCCGGACCCATCCCACCGCCCGGCTGGACCGGCACACCGCCGACGGCTGGGACACCCTCGCCACCCGGCCGCAGGACGTCGGGCATGAGATCGGCCTGCTGCTGGGGATGACCCACGACCAGTTCTTCCAGGTCATCATGCTGCCGCAGGGACGGTTCGCCGACTTCCTCCAGGCCGGGCACGACGACCGGGAGAAGCTGCTCAAGACGCTGTTCCACGTCAGCCGCTTCGAGTTCACCGAGCAGTGGCTGCGCGACCGGGCCAAGACCGGCCGCGACGGGCTGGCGGTCGCCACGGCCGAGCTCGGTCGGGTGGCCGCGCGGATCGCCCAGGTCGCCGGGGTGACCGAGCCCGCGGACCCGACGGACGATCCCGGCTGGGCCACCGAGCTGGCCCGCGAGGCGGACGCGTCGGCGGCCGCGGCCAAGTCGGCGCACCAGGCCGCCGGCCAGGCCCGCACCGCCGCCGACGCCGCGCTCGCCGACGCCCGCGACCTCATCCGCCGCATCGAGCGGCGCCGCGCGCTCACGGCGCGCCGCGACGAGCTGGACGATCGCCGAGTCGCCGTCGATCAGCTCGCCGCCGACGCCGACGCCGCTCGGCGGGCCGCGGTCGTCACCCCCGCGCTGACCGAGCTGCGCCGGCGCACCGCGGCCGCCCAGCAGTCCCGCGTCGCGGCGGACGCGGCCTGGCAGCGTCTGGCCGCTCACCCCCCGGGCCTGCTGCGCGCCGACCCGGGGGGCGGGCCGGGCGGACCCCCAGGCGTCGAGGAGCTCGGCGGGCTCGTCCGGCTCGCCCACGTCGAGGTCGGCCGGCTCGAGGGACTGGCACGGACCCGGGCGGAGGCGGAGGACGACGACCGGACCGCGAGGGAGGCCGAGCGCGAGGCCGAGGAGCACCGGCGCGACGCCGAGGCGCTCGCCGGCCGGCTCGACGCGGAACTGCCGGCGGTCCGGGCGGCCGCCGAGTTCCGGGTGGCCACCGCACGCCGAGCCGGCGCCGCGCTGCCGGCTCTGACCGAACGGGCCCGGTGGACCCGCGAACTGGCCGATGCGGTCGCCGAGCAGCACCGCGCCCGCCGGGATGCCGACACCGCCCGCGACCGCGCCGCCGAGGCCCGGGCGCGCGCCGGGGACGTGCGCCGGCAGCGCTTCGACGCGATCACCGCGGAACTCGCCGCGGCGCTCGTCGACGACACGCCCTGTCCGGTCTGCGGCGCGTTCGAACACCCCGATCCGGCAGGGGTCCGCGCCGATCATGTGAGCAAGGACGAGGAGACCGCCGCCGAGCAGGAGGCGGACCGGCGCGCGGCCGGCGCGGCGACCGCACTGCGCGCCGCCGACCGGTGGGAGACGCAGGTCCGCACGCTGCATGCCGAGCTGGCCCGCGAGCCGTCCGATCCCTCGGACTCGCCCACCCCACCGGGCCCGAGCACGGACGGCTCGCCCGACCTCCCGCCCGCGCACGACTCGGCAGAGCCGGACGAGTCAGCGGCACCCGACGGGACAGCAGCACCCGACGGGACAGCGGCACCCGACGGGACAGCGGCACCCGACGGGACAGCGGCAGCACCGGACGGCGCCGCGGACGCGCTGGCGCAGGTGCGACGCTTCGATCTCGTCGAGCTGCTCGACGACCGGGCACCTGCGGCGGCGCGCCGGCTCGCCGAGCTCGCCGCCGGCGTGGACGACCTGGTGGCTGCCCGCGGTCGGGCCGCCGCGGACCTGGCTCCCGCCGAGGTAGCCCTGCTCGCCGCGTACGAGGAGGAGAAGGACGCCGCTGCCCGGCTGGCGGGCGCGCGGTCCAGCGAGCAGGCGGCCCGGCTGCGCGCTTCGCAGATGCGCCGGCTGGCCGCGACACGGCTCGCCGCGGTTCCCGCCGACCTGCGCGACGCTGAGGCCCTGACGGCCCGACTGGACGCGGTGACGGCGCTCGCCGCCGACCAGGAGGCCACGCACGAGGCGGAACTGGCGGCCGAGCGGGCCCGCGCGGAGCACGTGCGGGCCGGTCTCACCGCGCTCGACCTCGTTCGCCAGGCCGGCTTCACCGACCTGGACGATGCCGCCGCCGCCGTCCGCGACGGGGACTGGCAACGCATCGCCGAGCAGGAGGTCCAGGAGTACCGGGAGGAGACCGCCGCGGTCGCCGCGGCGCTGGCCGGCGACGATCTCGCCGTCGACCCCGACACCACCGTGCCCCTCGCCGAGCACGAGGCGACCGCCGAGGCGGCTCGGCAGGCACACGAGTCGGCCGTCGCATCGCTCGCGCGGGCGAGCGGGCGGGCCACCGAGCTCGCAGCCCTCCGCACCTCCTTCACCGCGGATCTCACCGCCCTGGGTCCCCTGCGCGCCGAGGCCGACGAGCTGCATCAGCTCGCCGAGCTCGCCGCGGGCCGCGGCGGCAACACCGAGGGAATGCCGCTGTCGAGCTTCGTGCTCGCGGCCCGGCTGGAGGAGGTGGCGGCCGCTGCGAGCCGGCGGTTCGCCGCGATGAGCGCCGGGCGCTTCACCCTCGTCCATGACACCGAGGAGCGGCGCGACCGGCGGCGCCGGGCGGGGTTGGGTCTGCTCGTCGAGGACGCGTGGACGGGCCGGCGACGCAACACCAGGACGCTGTCCGGCGGCGAGACCTTCCAGGCCGCGTTGTCGCTGGCCCTCGGGCTCGCCGACGTCGTGACAGCCGAGGCCGGCGGGCGGCGGATGGATGCGCTGTTCATCGACGAGGGGNTCGGGACGCTGGATCCCGACAGCCTGGACGAGGTGATGGGCGTCCTCGACGAGCTGCGCTCCGGCGGCCGGCTCGTCGGGGTCGTCAGCCACGTCGCCGACCTGCGCCAGCGCATCCCGAACCAGATCCGGGTCGTCAAGGGCACGAACGGCAGCCGCGTCGAGACCACTCCCTGAACCGTCCGGCCGGCCCGGAGGCGCGGAGGCGCGGCGCGGTGGATCAGCGGGTCGGCAGCAGCAGGACGAGGTCGTCCCGGTGCACGATCTCCCGTTCGTAGGAGGGGCCCAGTTCGGCGGCGAGCTCGGCGGTGGACCGCCCCAGCATCGCCGGCAGCTCCACCGCGTCGAACGCCACCAGCCCTCTGGCCACCGGACGCCCGTCGGGAGCGACGAGGTCGACGGGGTCGCCCGCGGCGAAGTCGCCCTCGACGCCGGTGACCCCGGCGGGCAGCAACGACGCCCGCCGCCGCACGACGGCCGCGACGGCCCCGTCGTCCAGGCGCAGCAGCCCCTCCGGCGCGGTGGCGTGCGCCAGCCACAGCAGCCGGGAGGCCCGACGCGGGCCGGTGGGATGGAACACCGTCCCGACCTCCTCGCCGCGCAGCACGGGCGCGGCGTTCGCCGCCGAGGTGATGATCGCGGTAACGCCACCGGACGCGGCCATGCGGGCGGCCTCGATCTTGGTGGCCATGCCGCCGACGCCGACACCGGCGGTGCCCGTCCCGCGGGCGGTGAGCCCGGCGAGATCTGCGTCCGAGCGGACCTCGCGCAGCAGGTTCGCCGGCCCGTGGCGGGGGTTGGCGTCGTAGAGACCGTCCACATCCGACAGCAGCACCAGCAGGTCGGCGGACACCAGGTGGGCGACGATCGCGGCGAGGCGGTCGTTGTCGCCGAAGCGGATCTCCTGCGTGGCCACCGCGTCGTTCTCGTTGACGATCGGAACGACGCCGAGTTCGAGGAGCCGGTCGAGCGCGGTACGCGCGTTGCGGTAGTGGGTGCGGCGGATGACGTCGGTGGCGGTCAGCAGCACCTGGCCGACCCGGAAGCCCGCCCGGCCGAAGGCTGAGGCGTAGCTGTGGACCAGGGAGCTCTGCCCCACGCTGGCCGCGGCCTGCTGGGTGGCGAGGTCACGCGGCCGGCGGGCCAACCCCAGCGGGGCGAGACCGGCGGCGATCGCCCCGGAGGAGACGAGCACGAGCTGCCCGGCCCTGGGCAGCAGCGCGGACACGAGCCCCTCCAGGCGGGCGACGTCGAGTCCGCCCGCCGCCGTCGTCAGCGAGGACGACCCGACCTTGACGACGACCCGCTGCGCGTCGGCCACGAACGCCCGCATGTCGGCGCCTACGCGTCCGCGTCGACGGCGCCGCCCGTCCGGGCGTCGGCACCCGCGGCATCGGCACCCACGGCGTCGGCACCCACGGCGTCGGCGTCGCCCAGGCGGGCGCGCCGTGCCCGGGCCATCCGCTCGGCCCGGGTGAGCCGGACCGAGCTGCTGAGCCGGTCGTCGCTGCCGCGGGGCCCGAGGGACGCCGCCACCGGGGCCGCCGCGCGACCCGCGGGGCGCGGGGGCACGGTCGGGACGTCCGGGTGCCGCTCCCCCACCGCCACGGCCTGGGCACCCGCGCCCGGCTCGTCGACGCCGAGCCGATCCTCGGCGGCGTTCCCGCCGCCGACCAGCCCGACGCCGCCCAGCCCGCCGCCGCTCAGGGTCGGCTCCCAGTCGAAGGTGACGTCGCCGATCGTGACCTCGACGCCCGCGGTCGCGCCGAGGCGGGCGAGCTCCTTCTCCACCCCGAGCCGGGCGAGCCGGTCGGCGAGGAAGCCGATGGCCTCGTCGTTGGTGAAGTCGGTCTGGCGCACCCACCGCTGCGGCTTCGCCCCGGTGATGAGAAAACCGTCGCCGAGAGACGTCACGGTGAAGTCGGGTTCGTTCACCGCCCGCGGACGCAGGACGACGCGGGTCGCGGACCGGCTCGGCGCCGCCGCCCGCAGCGCCGCGACCCGCTCCGCCAACGCCAGCGACAGCGCATGCACTCCCCGCCGGGTGGCGCTGCTCACCGCGAACACGTCGAGCCCTCGGGCCCGCAGATCGGCGGTGACCAGGTCGGCGAGATCGGCGGCGTCGGGCACATCGATCTTGTTGAGGACGACGAGCCGGGGACGGTCGGACAGGTCGGCGGAGTAGGCCGCGAGCTCGGCCTCGATGACGTCGAGATCGGACAGCGGGTCGCGTCCCGGCTCGAGGGTCGCGCAGTCCAGCACGTGCACGATCAGCGAGCAGCGCTCGATGTGCCGGAGGAACTCCAGGCCCAGGCCGCGCCCCTCGCTCGCCCCGGGGATGAGGCCCGGGACATCCGCCACCGTGTACGGCGGGTGATCCCCCGCCTGGGCTACCCCGAGGTTGGGCACGAGGGTGGTGAACGGGTAATCAGCGATCTTGGGCTTGGCGGCGCTCAGCACCGACACCAGGGACGACTTCCCCGCGCTGGGAAATCCGACGAGCGCGACGTCGGCCACCGTCTTGAGCTCCAGGACGGCGTCGAGCAACTCGCCGGGCTCGCCGAGCTCGGCGAATCCGGGGGCCTTGCGGCGGGCGGAGGCCAGCGCCGCGTTCCCCCGACCACCACGGCCGCCGCGAGCGAGCACGAACGCGCTGCCCGCCCCGACCAGGTCGATGAGCTGCTCGCCGTCGCCGGTGAGGACCACCGTGCCGTCGGGCACGGGGAGGATGAGGTCCTCCCCGTCCGCGCCACTCCGGTTCGAGCCCTGGCCGGGTCGGCCGCGCGAGGCCCGCTGGTGCGGATGGAAGTGGAAGTCGAGCAGCGTGGTCACGCTCGGGTCCACGACGAGACGGACATCGCCGCCGCGGCCGCCGTCACCGCCGTCCGGACCGCCCAGCGGCTTGAACTTCTCCCGGTGGATGGAGGCGCAGCCATGGCCGCCGTCGCCGGCCGCCGCGTGCAACACCACCCGGTCGACGAAGGTCGGCATCGCTGCTCCCTCTTCCCTGGTCCATCTCGTACGGTCTGCGGACCGTCGTCACATGCATGCCAAAACCGCGCGCACCAAACCCAGGCGGGATGATGCGCGCGGCTGTGTGCTCGGGTCTCCGAGGCGGCAAGCGCCGGGACGGCTGAGCCAGGCCTGGCTCAGCCGGTCGGCATCACCGCCCGATCGAGTCAGGCGGCGGGCGCCGCCACCTGCTCGACCACGTTCACGACGCGGCGGCCACGCCGGTGGCCGAACTGCACGTGACCGGCCGACAGCGCGAACAGCGTGTCGTCCTTGCCTCGGCCGACCAGCTCACCGGGGTGGAAGTGGGTGCCGCGCTGGCGAACGATGATCTCGCCGGCCTTGACGAACTGGCCGCCGAAGCGCTTCACGCCCAGCCGCTGGGCGTTGGAGTCCCGACCGTTGCGCGAGGAGCTCGCGCCCTTCTTATGCGCCATCTCGCTCAGGCCTTCCCGGTCTCGATGCCGGTCACCTTGAGACGCGTCAGCTTCTGGCGGTGGCCCTGACGCTTGTGGTAGCCGGTCTTGTTCTTGAACTTGTGGATCCGGATCTTCGGACCCTTGACGACGCCGACCACCTCGGCGGTCACCTCGACGGACGCGAGCGCGCCGGCTTCGTGGGTGACCGAGTCGCCGTCGACGAGCAGGAGCGCCGGAAGGTTCACGGCCGCGCCCGGCTTCCCGGAAAGGAGCTCGACGTCGACGACATCGCCGACGGCGACCCTGTGCTGCTTGCCGCCGCTGGCAACGACCGCGTACACCAGATCTCCCTGCTGTTGTTGAACCGCTGTGACCGCACGGAACTACGTTCCCCGCGGAGCTTTGGGTACGCCCCCCGCCGCCGACGGCCGCACAGCAGCCGTCAGGCGGCTCTTCCGGTGGGCCGGGCCCAGTCCGGATGAACGCGCGGACTCCACCTTACAGGTCATCGCCGCGGGGGTGACGACCGGGAGCCGCGACGGCAGTGCCCGCCGGGTGCCGGACGGGCCGACGGAGACGGCGAGGTCGGCGTTTCCCGGTGGGGATCCGGCCGGATCCCCACCGGACCGGTCACCCCGGTCGCACCCCACCGTCCCCCGCACGCGGGCCATATCTCTGGATGACCCGGACGGGCCATGGTGGAGCGGGCCGAGGAAGGAGAAGCATGGATCGTCCGCATGGCGCAGTTCCACGATGGATCGTGAGGCTTCGACGCCGGAGACAACATGGCGGGAGACAACGTCGCGCCGGGGGNGATGGGGATGGTCTGGCAACTGCTCGTCTGGACCGCGGGGGCCGGAACCGCCATGGCGCTCGCCGTGGCATGCCGCCCAGCGGCCGAGGCGGCCCGCCGCCACGGCTCGGTTCCCGGCACGGTGCCGGCCGCGACCGGCGCCCTGGCAGCGCTGGTGGTGGTCGGCCTGGCCCTCACCGCCTTCGCCGGTGTGCCGCCCTGGGCCGGTGCCTGCTGGCTGGTGGGGACCGCGCTGGCGGCGGGGTGGATCGCGCTGCGGCGCCGGGATCCTGCCGCCTGGGGAGTGCCCGTGACGCAGCCGGTAGGTGGGGAGACGGGGCAGGACGGCTCGCCGCGCCAGTGGATGAGTCCCGACCTCGCCGATCAGGACGATCTCGTCCAGTCGCTGACGATCGCGTCGTACGCGTTGCAGATGGGTGACCCGGGGCGGGCCCATCAGGCCGTCGAGGTCGCGCTGTCCCGCTCCCGGGCCACCCTGGATCTGCTGATGCGGGAGAACCCGGGCCGCGGGTTCGTCCGCTCCGGCCCGGCCACGTCCCAGACTCCGGCCGGTCCAACCGCCGCCTGAGGCTGCCTCCCGGCCGCGTCACCCGGTGGCCGCCCCTCCCGCCCGGAGGGATCCGGAGGGGAAGGGCGACCTACCTGGGCTCGCATGCCTGTGCCACTTCGGCGGCGGCACGCCTGCCGGCCGCCGGTCCGGTCAGGTGCCGGTGGACTCGGCCGAGGGCGGCACGGACTCCAGTGACTCGGCCGGCTTCGACACCGGACGGGACGCCCGGCGCCGCCGGCTCCGGACGGGCTTGCCCGCAGCCACACCGCTGTCGGCGGTGGCGAGGCTGTCGGGGTCGTCGGAGTTCGCGTACACGGGCGGCGCCGAGTCCCCGCCGCCGGTCTGCGCGAGGGGAGCCGTCGGGGCGGTCACCGCAACCGCCCCCGCGGGAACATGGCCGTTGCCGTTCACTGCCACGATCGGCCCGGCAGCGGCAGCGTCCGCCACCACGCCAGTGGGTGCCGACGGCGAGTCCGGGGCGCCCCCGGCATCGCCGAGCGCCATGCCGGCGTCGTCGTTGTCCGCCGCGGCCGGCTGGACGAGGTCCGCCGCCGACACGGCGCCACCCGCCACCTCGGTGTCCCCGGCGGGAGCGCCGACCGAGGCAGCCGCGACGAGCGCGGGGCCGCCGGCAGCGCGGGTGGCGGCGCCGCGCGAGCGCCGGCCCGACCCACCGGACCCGGACCCGACCGCGGCCGGTTCGGACTGGCCGGCGCCGGACCCGGCGGCGACCGAACCGGCCGCCGGGTGGGCGTGCCCGCCACCGCCGCCGTTGAGGTGGATGAGCACGCCACGGCCGTTACAGTGCACGCACGGCTCGCTGTACGCCTCCAACAGGCCCTGGCCCACCCGCTTGCGGGTCATCTGGACCAGGCCGAGGCTCGTCACCTCCGCGACCTGGTGCCGCGTGCGGTCCCGGCCGAGGCACTCGGTGAGCCGGCGTAGGACCAGCTCCCGGTTGCTCTCCAGGACCATGTCGATGAAGTCGATGACGATGATCCCGCCGATGTCCCGCAGCCGGAGCTGGCGGACGATCTCCTCGGCGGCCTCCAGGTTGTTCTTGGTGACGGTCTCCTCGAGATTGCCGCCCTTGCCGGTGAACTTGCCGGTGTTGACGTCGATGACCGTCATCGCCTCGGTGCGGTCGATGACCAGCGACCCGCCCGACGGCAGCCAGACCTTGCGGTCCAGCGCCTTGGCGAGCTGCTCGTCCACCCGGTAGTCGACGAAGACGTCCCCGGACCCGGTGTAGCGGCGGATGCGCGGACGCAGGTCGGGGGCGACCGCGTCGATGTACTCCTCGATCGTCGCGGCCTCGCCGGAGCCCTGGACGACCAGCTCGGTGAAGTCCTCGTTGAAGATGTCGCGGATCACCCGCACGACGAGGTCCGGCTCGCCGTAGAGCAGGGCCGGCGCCGACGCCTTCTTGGCCCGCCGCTCGATGTCCTCCCACTGCGCGGCGAGCCGCTCGATGTCGCGTTCGAGCTCGGCCTCGCTGGCACCCTCGGCGGCGGTGCGCACGATGACGCCGCCGTCCTCGGGCGTGATCTTCTTGAGGATGCTCTTGAGCCGCGCCCGCTCGGTGTCGGGCAGCTTGCGGCTGATGCCGGCGTTCTGGCCGTCCGGCACGTACACGAGGTAGCGGCCCGGCAGGCTGATCTGGCTGGTGAGCCGGGCGCCCTTGTGGCCGATCGGGTCCTTGGAGACCTGGACCAGGACCGACTGCCCCGACTTGAGCACCTGCTCGATCTTGCGGGGACGGCCGTCGAGCCCGGAGGCGTCGTAGTTGACCTCGCCGGCGTACAGGACGGCGTTGCGGCCCTTACCGATGTCGACGAACGCCGCCTCCATGCTGGCCAGCACGTTCTGCACCCGGCCGAGGTAGACGTTGCCCGCGTAGGACGCGGAGCTCGCCCGGGTGACGAAGTGTTCGACGAGCACGCTGTCCTCGAGCACGGCGATCTGGGTGCGGTCGCCCGCGTGACGCACGATCATGCGACGCTCGACCGCCTCGCGGCGGGCGAGGAACTCGGCCTCGGTGACGATCGGCGGGCGGCGCCGACCGCTGTCCCGGCCCTCCCGCCGCCGCTGCCGCTTGGCCTCCAGCCGGGTCGAGCCGCTCAGTCCGCGGACCAGGTCATCGTCCCGGCGGATCTCCCGCACGTGCACGACCGTGTTCGGCGGGTCGTCGACCACCGCCGGCTCGTCACCGCCGGCACGCCGGCGCCGTCGGCGTCGGCGCCGGGAACCGCCCGCTCGATCGTCCTCGTCCTCGTCGTCGCCGTCGTCGGCGCGCTCCGCCGCCTCGCCGCCGTCCGCGGCGGCCGGCTCCAGCTCGCCACCGCGCCCGGGACGATCGGTGGCGTCCGCGGCGCGCGGGGCCTCGTCGGTCTCGCCGACGCCGTCCTCGACGTCGGTCTCGGTGCCGTCCTCGTCTCCGCGGGCCCGGCCACGACCCCGGCGGCCACGACGGCGGCGGCGGGTGGAACCCGACCCGCCGCCCTGGTCGTCGTCGTCGAACTCCCCGTCCTCGTCAACGGCGGTGAGTTCCTCGGTGACGATGTCGGTGTCGGTGTCCTCGTCGGCAAGCTCCGGCTCGGCGGGCCGCTCGGCGACGGCGGTCGGCGCCGATTCGGCGGCGGATCCCGCCTCGTCCGCGGCGTCGGCGCGCCGCCAGCGGGCCTCGACGGCCGCCGGCTCCGGCGCCTGGAAGGTCACCATCGCCACCGGGCGGCGAGCCGCCGGGCGGGAGACGGGCTCGACGGGCGGCTCGTCGCCGATGCCGGCCCAGGTCGGGGCGGTGACCCGCCGGGTCCTCGTCCGGGTGCGGGTGCCGGCCGACGCCGATTCGGCGGCAGCCGGTTCGGGCTGCACCGGCTCGCCCTCGGCGGGTGCCTGACCTCCGGCGGGTGCGGAGACGGGAGTCGAGCCGAGCGGCGTGCCCGTGGCCGGCGGCTCGGAGACGCCGGACGGCTGGGCGGCGGCGTCGACGACAGGCGGCTCGGCACCGGCCGACAGCTCAGTGACCGCGGACGGCTCGGCGACGGCGGCCGAGGGAACCTCGTCGGCCGGAACCTCGCTCGCCGGGGCCGGGCCGGGGGGAGCGTCGGCGGCCGAAGATCCGGCGGCCGACACCTCGGCTGCCGGCGCGGAACCGGACGCGGCCTCGGCGGGCGCACCCTTGGCAGCCGTCGCGCGACGCCTGGTGGTCCGGGTACGCGTGGCTCGGGTCCTGGTGGGCTCGCCACCCCCGGCCTCGGCGGGCGCGGTGACGGCCGGCGCCGGCTCGACGGCGGACGGCTCGACGGCGGACGGCTCGGTGGCAGAGGCCTCGGTGGTAGAGGCGGAGGCCTCGGCGGCGGGGGGTGCGACCGGTGCCGTCACCGGGCCGGACGCGGCTCGGCGGGCACGGGTCCGCTTGGGCTTCGGCGTGTCCTCGACGGGCGGCGCAGCCGCGGTCTCTCCGGACGGCGCCCCGGCGACAGGCGAGATCGGGGCCGGCGCCGAGCGGGACTCGGTGCTGGCAGCGGTGGCGGTGCCCGCGGCGACGGCCGGGGCCGGCGTGGTGCCGGCGGCGGCAGACGATCCTGCCGCTGTCGCGTCGGCACCGATCACGGATTCGACCGGGGTCGGGATCTCCGCCGCAGCGACGTCACGGACGGCACGGCGGCTGCGGGTCGCACGGGTACGCCGGGCCGGCGCCGAGGGCTCGACACCCTCGGTCGCGCCGCCACCGGCAGCCGTGGCGGCGTCGGCGGGCGCGGCGGCCGGCGACGTGGCGAGGTCGACGGGCGGGACGGCGCCGGAGACGGCCGGATCGGCCGTGGCAGCCACCTGAGCCGCAGCCGGGTCGACCGTGGCCGCATCGCTCGCGTCGTCCGCCTTTGCCCTGGTTGCGCGGGTCGAGCGGGTGCGCGTCGTGGAGCTGGTCCTCGTCCGCCGCCGGGTGGTGGCCGGCGCGTCGGCCGAGGGCGGCTCCCCGGAGGGGGTGGTGTCCTCACCGGAAACGGCCGCGGGGGCCGGGGGGCCGGCCGCGTCGTTGGTCACGCTCGGGGCGGCGGTTGCCACGGCGCCGTCGGGAGCGGACCCGTCCGGGTGCTCGGGGGGCGGACCGGCGGCCCGCCCTGCGGCCCTGCGCCGACGCGGCGCCGGGCGGGTGGATTCGGATTCGGTCTGGGTGGTCAGATCATCGTCGGGCACGGGTTAAGAAGCCTCTCGGGCTCCCGGGCGCGCTGCCTGGTGCAGTCGCGGCCGCGCAGAAGCCAATGTCTCGGTCCGGCTCGGGTGCTGCCGGGAAAGCCTGCGACGCCCTGCATCACGCTGATGACCGACCTGCTAGCCGGCCAGCGTCGTTGCGGTCCGGCGCCAGCGGGTCCGCCAGCGTCCTATCCTCGCGCAGTCGGCCCTGCTCCAGCCGGGTTGGCTCGGGCGGCACCGACGGGCGCAGACCGGCTACCACGCCAAGGGCGGTCAGCACGTCGTCTGGTCGCACAGCGGGCGTCGTGTGCCGCACGACCATCTCCAGTATCGCACACGTGTCGTTCCCTGCACGACAAACGGCCAAGACCATGGCCGCACGCACATCGAACCGGCGCCGGCCGTCCTTGGTCGCCCGCTCGACCTCGACGACGTCACGGCTCAGCAGCTCGGCCACCGCGCCGCGCAACTCGGGCTCCGCGACCCCCGGCAGCCGCACCACCCACCGGGAGGCGTCGATCCGCTCCGCGAGCCCGGCTCCCTCGGCCTCCACGGCGCCCACCACGTCCAGTCCGGGCGGCAACGCCGCGTCCAGGGCGGCCTGCAGCCGCGCCGGCTCCACCGTCGCGGCCAGCGCCAGCTCGACGTACTCGGCCTCGCTCGCGGCGCCGGTGGGCGCGGCGCCCACCCAGGAGATCCGGGGGTGCGGGCTGAAACCCGCCGAGTACGCCATCGGCACCGCCGCCCGACGCAGCCCCCGTTCGAAGGTGCGGGCCACATCCCGATGTGACAGGAATCGCAGCCGGCCCCGCTTCGCGAAGCGCAGGCGAACCCGTTGGACCACCGGCGGGGGCGGCGGCCCCTCAGGCCGGCGTGCCACTACCCACCGCCGCGGGGTCGAGCCGAAGGTCGCCGGCTGGCCCGGCGCCGGCGCCGGCCTCCGCGGCCTCGGCCGCAACCGGGCCGGTGACCACCGGAGAACCCGCCGACACGCCCACCACCGGCAGCAACGATCGGCCGGTCGGGCCAATCTGGGTGTCCGTCCCCATCGTGGGGCAGACGCCACAGTCGTAGCAGGGGGTCCACCGGCAGTCGTCGAGCTCGGTCTCGCGCAGCGCCTCCTGCCAGTCGGCCCACAGCCAGTCCCGGTCGAGGCCCGCGTCGAGATGGTCCCAGGCGAGCACCTCGCGCTCGTCGCGCTCACGGGTCGTGAACCAGTCGAGGGAGACCCCGAGCGGTTCGAGCTCGGCGGCGCACGCCGACTCCCAGCGCCCGAACGAGAAGTGCTCGTTCCAGCCGTCGAACCGACCTCCCTCGCGCCAGACCCGCTCGATCACCGCGCCGACGCGGCGGTCGCCGCGGGCCAGCAGGCCCTCGATGATGCCGGGACGACCGTCGTGGTAGCGGAACCCGACCGCCCGGGCGATCTCCTTGTCGGCCCGCACGGTGTCCCGCAGCAGCTTCAGCCGCGCGTCGGTGACCTCGTGCGACGCCTGGCCCACCCACTGGAACGGGGTGTGCGGCTTCGGGACGAAGCCGCCGATCGAGACCGTGCAGCGGATGTCGCGGTGGCCGCTGGCGCGGCGGCCGGCCCGGATCACCTCCCGGGCGAGATCGGCGATCTCCAGCACGTCCTGGTCGGTCTCGGTCGGCAGGCCGCACATGAAGTAGAGCTTCACCTGACGCCAGCCGTGGGCGTAGGCGGTGCTGACGGTGCGCACCAGGTCCTCGGCGCTGACCATCTTGTTGATGACCTTGCGCAGCCGCTCCGAGCCACCCTCCGGGGCGAACGTCAACCCGCTGCGCCGGCCGTTGCGGGAGAACTCGTTGGCGAGCGTGACGTTGAAGGCGTCGACCCGCGTCGAGGGCAGGCTCAGCGAGACGTTGCCGCCGTCGTAACGGTCGGCGAGACCGGTCGCGATCTCGCCGATCTCGGTGTGGTCGGCGCTGGACAGCGACAACAGGCCGACCTCGTTGAAGCCGGTGGCCCGCAGCCCCGCCTCGACCATGGCACCGATGGTCTCGATGTTCCGCTCCCGCACCGGCCTCGTGATCATCCCGGCCTGGCAGAACCGGCAGCCCCGGGTGCAGCCGCGGAAGATCTCCACGCTCATCCGCTCGTGCACCGTCTCGGCGAGCGGGACCAGCGGCGCCTTCGGGTACGGCCAGGAGTCGAGGTCGGACAGCGTGTGCTTGGTCGGCCGGGCCGGGATGTCGTCGCGGTTGGCGGTGACCGCCTGGATGCGGCCGTCGGGCCGGTAGGCGACGTCGTAGAACGCCGGCACGTAGACCAGCCGTCGACGGGCGAGCCGGGCGAGCAGCTCGGTGCGCCCGCCGGGGGCGCCGGCCGCCTTCCAGGCGCGGATCACGTCGGTGATGCCGAGCACGGCCTGCTCGCCGTCGCCGAGCACCACGGCGTCGACGAACCGCGCGATGGGCTCCGGGTTGAACGCGGCGTGCCCGCCCGCGACGACCAGCGGGGCGGACTCGCCGCGGCGCTCGGCGTACAGGGGGATCCCGGCGAGGTCGAGCGCGGTGAGCATGTTGGTGTAGCCGAGCTCGGTGGAGAAGCTGACGCCGAGCACGTCGAAGTCACCCACCGGCCGGTGGCCGTCCACCGTGAACTGCGGCAGGCCATGCTCGCGCAGCAGCGCCTCCAGGTCGGGCCACACCGAGTAGGTCCGCTCGGCGAGCACGTCCGGCTGCTCGTTGAGGATCTCGTACAGGATCTGCAGCCCCTGGTTGGGCAGGCCGACCTCGTAGGCGTCCGGATACATCAGGGCCCAGCGCACCGCGGCGGCGTCCCAGGGTTTGACGATGGAGTTCCCCTCGCCGCCGACATACTGCACGGGCCTTCGCACCCGCGGGAGCAGCGGCTCCAGGCGAGCGAACAGCGACTGTCCGGACATGCAGGCGAGCCTACGGCACGGCGGCACCCCGCCACGGGCCCGCGCGATCGCCGGACCTCGGCGACTCCTTTGCCCAGCCACCGGCCCGTACGCCCAAGTTGCCTCTTTGGACGGAGACTCCCTGCTTATCCGGCGGCCTCCGCACCCGATTCGTCCCTGGGATAAGCAGGGAACGACGGGCGGCGACTACAGAGCGTAGGGGTCGGAACGCGAGCGTAGGCGGACGTTCTGGAGCAGGCCGACGGCGATCATGTTGGCGAACATCGACGAGCCGCCGTAGGACAGGAACGGCAGCGGCAGGCCGGTGACCGGCATGATCCCCAGACACATGCCGACGTTGACGAACGACTGGAAGGTGAACCAACAGACCACGCCGGTGGCGATCAGCGCGCCGAAGGAGTCCTGGGAGGCGAAACCGATCGACAGCGCCCGCCACAGCACGACGCCGAGCAGCACGATGATCCCGCCCGCGCCGAGGTAACCCAGTTCCTCGCCGGCCACGCTGAACACGAAGTCGGTCTGCTGCTCGGGGACGAACTGCCCCTGAGTCTGCTGGCCGTGCAGCAGACCGCGGCCGTGGATGCCGCCGTTGGCAATCGCGATCATGGCCTGGGCGACGTTGTAGCCCGTGCCCGAGGAGGCCTTGTTCTCGGAGACGAACGAGGTGAGCCGGGCCTCCTGGTACGGCTGGAGCAGGTGGAACTGCAGGATCGCGCCGCCGAACAGCACCCCGCACAGGATCAGTCCCAGCACCCATCGCCGCGGCGCCCCGCTGACCGCCAGCATGCCGAGGGTGGTGAAGACCAGCACCATGACCGTGCCGAAGTCCGGCTGGAGCATGATCAGTGCGATCGGGACCACGGTGAGCCCGAGCACGAGCAGGACGTCGCCGTGACCGGGGGCGCTGTGCCGGATCCCGGTGTGGCGATCCTCGTGCTGCTCCCCCAGCAGCATCGCCGCGCCCACGACCAGCGCCACCTTGGCGAACTCCGACGGCTGGAGCTGGAAGCCGGCGGGCAGCACGATCCACGAGTGCGCGCCGTTGATCGTCGAGCCGAACAGCAGCACCGCCACGAGCCCGACGAGCGAGCCGAGGTAGACGAACGGTGCGTACGCGCGTAGTACCCGATAGTCGACGACGGTCGCGACCGCGCCGAGCACCAGCCCGATGGCGAGGTTCAGCAGATGGCGCTTGAGGAACGTCTGCGGATCGCCNCCAGCCTCGCCGAGGCGCTGGCGGGTCGCCGACCACACCAGCAGCGCGCCCACGACGGACAGGCCGATGACGCAGAGCTGCAACGTCCAGTCGAGCCGCCGCAACGGCGAGTGGCGCCCGGAGGCGCGGTCCCGCAGTTGCCCGATCCGCCCTCGGACGGGTACCGGGGACGAACGCAGCGCGGTCGGTCCCGCCTCCTGGTTCACAACGCCTCCTCTCATCCACCGCCCTCCCGAACGCCGTCCGGCCGGACACCGCCCTCCCGAACATCGCCCGGCCGTCCGCGCCCGCCCGGGACCACGCCGACGCCGGGCGGTCCGGCGGGGCGGGTCACGGGCGCGCGGTGCCCGCGGGCGGGGCTCGGCTCAGCGCCGACGACAGGACGCCGACGGCGGCGGGCGGCCCCGCGCTCCCGGGCGGCGGATGCCAGGCGGCCGGGCCGGTCGCACCGGTCGCCAGCCCGGGGCCGGTGCGGGCGACGTCGGCGGTCGTCGACAGCGCGGGCAGCACCGCGAGCGGGCTGCCGGCCGGTGCTCCCACGACGGGCCCTCGACCCGGCGCCGACACGGGCGCCGCCACGATGGTCCCGACCGGCGGCACCCGCAGCGACGTCGCCGCGATCGTCCCGTCTCGGTTGATCTTCGGCAGGGCGGCCGGGGGCTGTCCGCCCGGCATCGCCGCCGCCTGGCCGACGCCGTAGATGGCCTGGTAGATCCGCTTGGCGACCGGGGCGGCGTACTCGGCGCCGGTGCCGGAGTCCGGGATCGTCACCACGACGGCGAACCGCGGGTCGTTGGCCGGGGCGAAGGAGGCGAACCACGAGGTGTCGCCCTTGCCCTCGACCTCGGCGGTGCCGGTCTTGGCGGCGATCGGGACGATGGTGCTCGGCCAGTCCGCGAAGACGCCGGTCGCCGTGCCGCCGCCCTCGGTGGTGACGCCGGCCAGGCTGCCGCGAATGTAGGCGAGGATCTCCGGGGAGACCGGCAGCGTCCCGGCCTTGCGCGGCGGGAAGGTCTGCACCACCCGGCCGTCCGGGGCGACTGCCGCCTTGGCCAGGGTGGGCTTCCACAGGGTGCCGCCGTTGGCGATCGCGGCGTAGGCCGTGGCGAGCTGCAGCGGGCTCACCGACAGGTACTGCCCCTGGCCGATCGCGAACTGGGTGGCCGCGCCGGCGTTGTAGAGGTAGCCGTCCACGCACGCCTCGGCCGCGTACTTGCGGAACCGCTCCGCCTTGACCGGGTCGGACTCCTCCGGGTAGCCGTTCTTCGCCCGCCGGCAGTAGGAGTCCTTCAGCTCCGCCCAGATCGCCTTCGCACCGGCGCGGTCGACCACCGACCCCTTGGCTTCCCCGGGCAGGTCCAGGCCGGTGGCCTTACCGAAGCCCATGGCCTGGGCCATCCGGACGAAGTACTCCTTCGGCGGCGAGTAGGGCCCGCGGCCGTTGCGCAGACCGCCGTCGGCGAGCCACGAGTCGTAGGCGAACTGGTCGAAGATGACGTCGCAGGAGATGACGAGCGCCTGGTGCAGGGTGATCGGCCCGGCCGACTCGCCGTCGAAGTTGTGGAAGACCTGGTCGCCGATCTGCAGCGTCGGGGCGCAGTCGTAGCGTTGGTCGCCCTTGGCGCCCAGGTTCTGCATCGCGACGGCAGTGGAGATGGCCTTGAAGGTCGAACCTGCCGCGCCCGAGCCCTGGTAGGCCCGCGAGAGCAGGGGGATGCCGTTGGCGGGGTCCGACAGGGCCCGGTAGTCCTGCTCGGAGACGCCACCGACGAACACCGACGGGTTGTACGAGGGCAGGCTGGCCATCGCGACGACGCCGCCGGTGCGCACGTCGAGGACGACCGCCGACGCGGTCCGGTTGCCGCCGCCGAGCTGGTTGATCGTGTCCTGCAGCGCCTGCTCGGTCGCCTGCTGGACGCCGAGGTCGAGGTTGAGGACAAGGTGGTCGCCGCTGACCGGCGCGGTGGTCGACGCGGTGCCGGCCACCCGGCCGAAGCGGTCCACCTCCAGGCGCTCCACCCCGTCGGTGCCGCGCAGCTCGTCGTCGTAGGTGCTCTCCAGGCCGGCGACGCCGATCAGGCTGTTGAGGTGGTAGCCCTTCTCGTCGCCCTGCTTGTCGAGCTGGTCCTGGGTGACCGGGGCGAGGTACCCCAGCTCGTGGGCGGCCAGCGAGCCGTGCGGATACTCGCGCACGGCCTGCAGATCCGCCGACACGCCCGGGAAGCGATCCGGATGCTCGATGACGGCGAGCGCCTGCTGGGGGCTCACGTCCTTGGCGACCGGGACCGGCTGGTAGGGCGAGCCGTTCCAGCACGGCGGCTTCACCTGGGCGGTACAGAACCTGATCCGCCGGGTCAGCTCGTCGGCCGGCGTGTTGATCACGCCGGCGAGCCGGGCGAGGACCGCCTTGCCGTGGTCGGCCTGCCGGTCCGTCGCGGACCGGTTCACCGAGATGACCAGCGAGGTGCGGTTGCGGACCAGGGGCTGGCCGCGGTCGTCGAGGATCATCCCGCGGGTCGCCGGGGTCACGACCTCGCGCACCCGGTTCGTCTCGGCGACCTGGCGGTAGTGGTCCCCGTCGAGGACCTGCAGCACCCACAGCCGTGCGCCCAGGGTCGCCAGCAGCGACAGGACCAGCACACGCAACAGCAGGACGCGGATCCGCATCCGATCGTTCATCGGCCGCCCCGCCGGGGGCGCCCGGACAACCGCCGGGAGCCCGCGGCCAGCAACGGAAACAGGAACGGGGTGAGCAGCACCGCGTAGATGCCGGCAGCCAGCGCGCGGACCACCGCCTCACCGCCGGTCAGCGCAGCCTCGCCGAAGATCGAGGTCGTCGCCGCGTAGCCCAGGGTGCCCGCCATGCAGGCCCCGGCGATCGCCGCGAGGGGCACCGCCACCGACCGCTCCGTCGCATCCATCACCAGACCAACAGCGTAACCGACCAGACACATAACGAGAGCAGACTGGCCGAGAACGTGACTTGACGCCAGATCGGCCAACACCCCGACCACGAACCCACTGACTGCCCCGACCAGCGGACCTTCAATCAGCGAGATCGCCGCCAGCAGGACGAGCACGAGATCCAGCCGGCCGCCGGGCAGGCCCAACCGGGCGACGATCGAGACCTGCACGACGAGCGCGACCGACAGCAGCGCGATCGCGGCGACGAAGGTGCGGGCGCGCAGGGTGTCCGCGGAGCCGACGATGTCCCACATGCCGGCTCAGCCCGTCCCGCCCTGACCGGCGCCGATCGTGCCGGAGGTGGTCGTGCCGGGAGTGGCGGTGCCGGGAGTGGCGGTGCCGGGAGTGGCGGTGCCGGGAGTGGCGGTGCCGGGGGCGGCCGGCTGGGTCGGCGCCGGCTGGGTCGGCACCGGCTGCGGCGCCAGCAGGCGGTCGCCCGGGTCTGCCGCCGGCCGGCCGACGACCACGCCGACAAGGTCGAGCGTCCCGACCGACACGTACGGCTTGACCTCCGCCGTCCGGGACAGCCCGCCGACATCGGTGACCTTGGTGACGACGCCGATCGGCACGCCGGCGACGTAGTCCATGCTGCCGAAGGTCACCAACCGGTCGCCCTTCTGCACCCGGTAGGAGGCGTCGTACAGGGTGAAGGTCAACGCGCTCGGCCCCTGGCCGCCGGCCACGGCGCCGAGCAGCTGGGTGCGTTCCAGCCGGGCGCCGACCCGGCTGCCCGGGTCGCAGGCGAGGCGGACCACGGCGGTGTGTGCCGTGGCCGAGGAGACCGTGCCGACGAGCCCGTCGGCGTTGAGGACGGTCTTGTCGACGTCGACGCCGTCGTCCCGGCCCGCGTTGATGGTGACGGTCCAGTCCGTGCCGCTCACGTCGCCGACCGCGATGACCTTGGCCGGCACGATCGAGTACTGGCCCTTGTCCGCGATCAGCCGCAGATCGCCGAGCTGCTTGGACATCCGGCCGATCTCGGCGTTGTCGGCGAGCTGTCGACGCAGCCCGGCGTTCTCCTGGGCCAGCCGGTCGGCGCGGTCGTGGTAACGGTTCGGGTGGGCCAGCGACGAGGCGGTCCGGCCGATCGGCCGGGTCACCGCGGTCACGCCGTCCTCGACACCGCCGAGGACCGAGTGCACGACACCGCGGGCTCCGCTGGCGGAGCGGCCGGTCTTGTAGTCGAGGGTGATCAGGGTGAAGGCGACGATGAGCAGGGCGACGATCACCAGGCGGGATCGCCTCGTGTCACGCCCCACTGCAGCCTCCGAACAAGCTCTCAGGCCCCGCGCCGCCGCACGGCAGGCGCCGGGCGGCACGGGGCACCTGCCCGCTCACCGCGGAGCGGGCACGGCACCGGCCGGGTGGCGACGGGCCGGTGGCGCCGGCCGGAGCCGGCCGCCGCGCACGGTCCGTCGCTGAGGTCGGACGATCCACATCGCCACGACGTTCCCGGATCTGACACGAAATTCCCCACCGGTGGGAACGTCCCGGACAGCGCCCGGGAACGGGCGCGCCGGGGGTTGCGGCCGCGGCGCGCTACCGCCGCGGCTCCGAGATCAGTACCTGCTGGAGCGCCTCGAACTCCTCGACGCACTTGCCCGAGCCCATGGCCACCGAGTGCAGCGGGTTCTCGGCGATGTGGATGGGCATGCCGGTCTCGTGCCGCAGCCGCTCATCGAGCCCGCGCAGCAGGGCACCGCCACCGGTCAGGACGATGCCGCGGTCCATGATGTCGCCGGACAACTCCGGCGGGCAGCGGTCCAGCGTCACCTTCACCGCGTCGATCACGGCGTTGACCGGCTCCTCGATCGCCTTGCGGATCTCCTCCGCGGTCACCACTATCGTCTTCGGCAGGCCGGTGACGAGGTCGCGCCCGCGGATCTCCGCGCTGGGCTCGTCGGGCACCTTGTGCGCCGAGCCGATCGCCATCTTGATCTCCTCGGCGGTGCGCTCGCCGAGCATCAGCGAGTACTCCTTCTTCACGTAGGAGATGATCGCGACGTCCAGCTCGTCGCCGGCGGTGCGGATCGACTGGCTGGTGACGATGCCCCCCAGCGAGATCACGGCGACCTCGGTCGTCCCGCCGCCGATGTCGACGACCATGTTGCCGGTCGGCTCGTGCACCGGCAGGCCCGCGCCGATCGCGGCGGCCATCGGCTCCTCGATGATGTACACCTTGCGGGCGCCGGCCTGGTANCCGGCGTCCTTGACGGCTCGCTGCTCCACCCCGGTGATCCCCGACGGCACGCAGACCACCAACCGCGGCTTGGCGAAGTGGCGTCGCCGGTGCACCTTCTGGATGAAGTACCGCAGCATCCGCTCGGTCGTCTCGAAGTCGGCGATGACGCCGTCCTTCAACGGACGCACGGCCACCACGTTCCCGGGAGTTCGGCCGATCATCCGCTTGGCGTCGGTGCCGACCGCGAGGATGCCCGAGGTCGTGGTGTTGATGGCGACCACGCTCGGCTCGTTGAGGACGATCCCTCGGCCGCGCACGTACACCAGGGTGTTGGCGGTACCGAGATCGACGGCCATGTCACGACCGAGGAACGACAGCGAACTGGACATCGTCGGGTACCGACCTTCCCGGGGGATGCGGTCCTGGCCGCCTCCGGCGCGACCGACGGCACGGCCAGCCAGGGAGCCGGAGAAGCGCGTGGAACACGTACAGGGTTCGTAGATCGGGCAGGACGACCCGGAGCGCCCCACGCGGAAACGATCGCAGCAACCAACCGTCACAGCCGGTCACTGCGACCCACCGGACACGCTCCGGGCAAGTACTTGAAGGGTAGACCGCCGGGCAGCCCCCCGCCGCCCCGGCCGGTCGCGAGGCGGCTCGTGTCACCCTTGGGTCAGATCGACCCAGCGGGCATCAATGGGTAACAGTCCCGGTACGCAACGCGCCTCAACGAGGCCTCGACGGACGGCCAAGGACGCGATGCAGGCACAAAATGGCCGGCCGCGATCGGCGGACTCCGGTTCACGGCTCCGCGGGCGAGTACGCCCCGGGCCGCGCGGCGCCCGGGAACTCACCCGAATCCGGTGAGCGCACGGCGTGGTCCGGTCCGCCCGGGACCACGCCGCGACCACTCACCCATCCGTGCCAGTAAGGATGGGCGCCCGTCAGTCCGCACCCGTCGGACGGCTGGGGACTGACGAGCCCACGCAGGTCAGCTCAGGCCGGGGAAGAACAGGTCGATCTCGCGCTTGGCGGACTCCGGCGAGTCGGAGCCGTGCACGAGGTTCTGGCCGATCTCCAGCGCGTAGTCGCCGCGCAGCGAGCCGGGGGCGGCCTTCACCGGGTCGGTGGCGCCGATCAGCCCACGCGACGCCTCGACGGCCCGCGGGCCCTCGGCGACCAGCGCGACCAGCGGGCCGGAGATGATGAAGTCGACCAGCTCACCGAAGAAGGGCTTGCTGGCGTGCTCGCCGTAGTGCGTCTCGGCGACGGAGCGCTCCAGCGTGCGCAGCTCCAGGGCCACCAGGGTGAGCCCCTTGCGCTCCAGCCGGCCGACCACCTCACCGACGAGGCCACGGCTGACGCCATCGGGCTTGACCAGGATGAGGGTGCGCTCGGCGGACACGGTACTCCTTCTCGATCATCGACATCGTCGTCCTCGACGGGCCCGCGGGCCCGGTGTCAACTTACAGGGTGCCCGCGCCATCACCATGGCCGAACCGGGCCAACTCAGGACCGCAGCAACGCCCGCGCCCGACCCACAACGGGGGCCGAACCAGTCACCAGCACCCCGGCTCCGCCCAGGTCGGCGTCCTCCTCGGCGAGCCGGACCGCGTCGTCGACCGCGTCGTCGAGCCGGGGGGCGACCTCGACCCGGTCGGCGCCGAACACGCCCGTCGCCACGGCCGCGAGGTCGTCGACGCCCAGCGCCGCCGCCGTCGCCCCGGTCGTGACGACCACGGTGGCGAGGACCGGCTCGAGCGCGGCCAGGATCCGGGCGGCGAGCGTCTCGTCGCCCTCGACGGCGACCACGCCGACGAGCACGTCGAAGCTGAACGCCTCGTCGAGCGCGCCCGCGAGGGCCGCCGCACCGAGGGGGTCCTGGGCGACGTCGAGCACGATCGTCGGTGAGCGGCGCACGACCTCCAGCCGGCCCCGGGCGTCCACCTGGGCAAGGCCCGCCCGGACCACGTCGAGATCGAGGGCGCTGCGACCGCCGCCCAGGAACGCCTCGACGGCGGCGAGCGCGACGGCGGCGGCGTGCGCCTGATGGGCGCCGTGCAGGGGCAGGAAGAGCTCGTCGTACGTGCCACCGAGCCCCTTCAGTGTGATCATCTGCCCGCCGACGGCGATGCGGCGGCCGAGCACGCCGAACTCCATGCCCTCCCGCGCCACCGTCGCCCCGCTGCCGGCGGCCCGCCGCAGCAGCGCCTGCGCGGCCGGCAGGGCCTGCTGGGCGAGCACGACGAGGGTGTCCGCCCGGATGGCCGAGCCGACCGGCGCGGCGATCCGGGCGAGCTGCGCCTCGGCGGCGTCGGTGTCCCCGGCGAGCACGGCGGCGTCAACGGCGTCGGCGGCGTCGAAGGCGTCGAGCGGGCTCACCCCGGCGACGCCGTCCGCGCCGGCGACCGTCACCGGGGTGATCGCGGCCACCGGCGCGTCGAGCAGGTCGGCCAGGTCGCCGAGCTCCGCGGAACCGTCCCAGCCCGACTCGACGACGGCCACGTCGACCGGGGCGTCCGCGAACGCGGCGAAGGCCACGGCGGTGAGCAGCTCGAAGGCGCTCAGCGGGCCGTCATCCTCGATCAGCGGCAGGTACGGCGCGATGTCGTCGAAGGCCGCCTCGAGCACGTCGGGCGAGATCGCCGCACCGGCCAGACCCACCTGCTGGGCGCTGCCGAGCCAGCCAGGCGACCGCAGGGAGCCCGCGCGGATGCCGAACGAGTCGAGCAGCACGGTGATGGCGGCCACGGTGGAGCTCTTCCCGACGGACCCCGCGACCACGATGCTGGGGAAGGCCCGCTGCGGCTGACCGAGCAGATCCAGCAGGCGGCGCAGCCGCGCCAGTCCCGGTGGTACCGCGACGGCGGCGCGCTGCGCGTACGCGGCCGCAAACGGCGCAGGACCCGCCCAGGCGGCATCGCCGGACGTCGAGGTGGTGCCGGCGTTCGCCGCGGCGCCTGTCACGGCCCCGATCCTACGAGTCCGGACGACCGGCGGTCCCCGGGCACCCCGGCGGCCCACCGACCTGCCCGTCGACCGGCGCCGGCCGCACGGCCGACTCGTCCGGGTTGCGCGGGTCGCTACTGTCGAGCGCGGGTGAAGGAGGCGGGAACAGCAGGTGACGTGGACCTATGAGGCGGCATGCGCCGCCCTGGCCAGCTCGGTGGACCTGGAGAAGCAGGCGATCACGGCCGAGCCGCCGGTGCCGAGCCTGGACCGGATGCGGGAGCTGGCCCGCCGGCTCGGCGACCCGCAGAACCGGGGCGCGATGATCCATCTGACCGGCACGAACGGGAAGACGTCGACGGCGCGGATCACCTCGGCCCTGCTCGGCGCCGCGGGCCTGCGCGTCGGCCAGTACACCAGTCCGCACCTGGAGCGGACGAACGAGCGGCTGGTCGTCGACGGCCGGCCGATCGACGACAGCGAGTTCGCCCGCTGCGTCGGCGCGGCGGTGGACGCGGCCGCGCCGATGGCGGACCGCCCGACCTTCTTCGAGCTGCTGACGGCCGCGGCGTTCCACTGGTTCGCCGACCGGGCCGTCGATGCCGCGGTGGTCGAGGTCGGGCTGCTCGGCCGGTGGGACGCCACGAACATCGCCGACGGCCGCGTCGCGGTCGTCACCGGCATCGGCGCGGACCATCTGGACTACGCGGGGAGCCTGGCCGGGGTGGCCCGGGAGAAGGCCGGCATCGTCAAGCCCGGTGCGGATCTCGTGCTCGGCGAGGTCGACGCCCGCTTCGACGACGTCTTCACCCGGACGCCGGCGGCCCGGGTCCTGCGCCTGGGCCGGGACTTCGCCATGGCCGGCGGACGCCCCGACCCCGCCGGGCGCCGCGGGGATCTGCGCACCCCCGCCGCCCGCTACGACGACGTCCTTCTGTCGCTACACGGCGCCTACCAGGAGGCCAACGCCGCGTGCGCGCTGGCGGCGGTGGAGGCTTTCCTCGGTCGTCCGTTGCCCGAGGAGGCGGTCCGGGCAGGGCTCGGGTCGGTGCGGGCGCCAGGCCGGCTGGAAATCGTCGGGGCGGCGCCCCTGTGCGTGCTCGACGGCGCCCACAATCCGGCGGCGGCGGCGGCGCTGGCCCGCTCGCTCGCCGAGGAGTTCCCGGACCGGAGCTGGACGGTCGTCTACGGCGCACTACGCGGCCACGACTTCGCCGCCACCCTGGCGGAGCTGCGCGCGCAGCGGATCGACTCGCTGATCTGCTGCNAACCGGCGTCCCCGCGGGCGATCCCGGCCGAGCAGGTCGCCGGGGCGGCGCGGCGGTGGGCGATCCCCGCGCAGAGCGCCCCCGGGGTCGCGGCCGCGGTGCGGCTCGCCCGGCGACGGGCGGGGACGACCGGCGCGATCCTGGTGACCGGGTCGTTCTACCACCTCACCGAGGCTCGGCGGGCGCTGGCGGGGTGATCGCGCGCTGATCCGGAGCCGGGACGGGGCGGGGCGGGCGCTGGAGTCCCGTCCCGCCCCGGCCCGGCTGCGGCCTCAGGCCGACTTCTCCTGGCGGGGCGCCCGCTTCGAGGCGACGTCCCGCGGCACGAGCGTGGGGTTGACGTGCTCCAGGACGACCTCGCGGGTGACGACGACTCGAGCGACGTCCTTGCGACTCGGAATGTCGTACATCACCGACAGCAGCACCTCCTCCATGATCGCCCGCAGGCCGCGGGCGCCGGTGCCGCGCAGGATCGCCTGGTCGGCGATGGCCTCCAGCGCGTCGGAGGTGAAGTCGAGATCGACGCTGTCCAGCTCGAACAGCCGCTTGTACTGCCGGACCAGGGCGTTCTTCGGCTCGGTGAGGATCCGGATCAGCGCCTCGCGGTCCAGGTTGGACACGCTGGTGATGACCGGCAGCCGGCCGATGAACTCCGGGATCATGCCGTACTTGAGCAGGTCCTCGGGCATGATGTCGCCGAACACGTCGGAGGCGTCCGGGTCGTCCTTGCCGTGCAGCACGGCGCGGAAGCCCAGCGACTTCTTGCCGATCCGCGACTCGATGATCCGGTCCAGCCCGGCGAAGGCCCCGCCCACGATGAACAGGACGTTCGTCGTGTCGATCTGGATGAACTCCTGGTGCGGATGCTTGCGGCCGCCCTGCGGCGGCACGCTCGCGGTGGTGCCCTCCAGGATCTTCAGCAGGGCCTGCTGGACGCCCTCGCCGGACACGTCCCGGGTGATGCTGGGATTCTCCGACTTACGGGCGATCTTGTCGACCTCGTCGATATAGATAATCCCGGTTTCGGCCTTTTTGACGTCGTAGTCGGCGGCCTGGATCAGCTTGAGCAGAATGTTCTCGACGTCCTCGCCGACGTAGCCCGCCTCGGTCAGCGCGGTCGCGTCGGCGATGGCGAACGGGACGTTGAGCATCCGTGCCAGGGTCTGGGCCAGCAGCGTCTTGCCGCACCCGGTCGGCCCGAGCAGCAGGATGTTGCTCTTGGCGAGCTCGACCTCGACCTTGCCGCCCTCGGCGCCGCCGCCCCCGCCCGAGCCGCCGGCCTGCACCCGCTTGTAGTGGTTGTAGACCGCGACGGAGAGGGTCTTCTTCGCCGTCTCCTGCCCCACGACGTAGCTGTCGAGGAACTCGTAGATCTCGCGGGGCTTGGGGAGCTCGTCCCACTTCAGCTCGGAGGACTCGGAGAGCTCCTCCTCGATGATCTCATTACACAGATCGATGCACTCGTCACAGATATAGACGCCAGGGCCGGCGATGAGCTTTTTCACCTGCTTCTGCGACTTACCGCAGAACGAGCACTTGAGCAGGTCACCGCCATCACCGATGCGTGCCACCGAGGACTCAGTCCCTTCGTCCAGACGATGGTGTCGCCTGCGTGTCAGGGGCGGTTGACACCGCCCGGTCGTCGCGTGTCTGCCTGCAACCATCCCCGTGGGGACGGTACCCCGCCGAGCGGCCCGGTGAGTGCCCTATCGCTCGGCTCATACCGGTCAGCCTACGGTCACCATGGCCGTCCTCGCGCGTCCGCGCAGTCCCATAAGGCCAACGCGTCACGGACGTCAGGAAGCTGACCGCATTCGACCCGTCGGCGCGTCGCGCGAACCGGCCCCCGATGGCCCCGCGCCACGCCGCCGACCTCGCGCGGCATCGTGCCGCGCGAGGCGTCGGCCGCTGGGCGCGCGAGGCGCCCGACCGGCGCCCCGGCCCGCGCCGGGAGTCCGGTGAGCGCCCCTCGTCCGGCACGCGTCCGGGACCCGCCGCTAGCGCGTCGTGGCGAGCCGCGAGGACTTGCGGGTCTTGATGACCTCGTCGATCAGGCCGTACTCCTTGGCCTCGTCGGCGCTGAAGATCTTGTCCCGCTCGATGTCCTTGCGGATGTCCTCTTCCTTCCTGCCGGTGTGGGTGGCAAGCATCCGCTCCAGCAGCGACCGCATCCGCAGGATCTCGCGGGCCTGGATCTCGATGTCGCTGGACTGGCCCTCCCCCTGCGCCGACGGCTGATGGATCAGGATCCGGCTGTTNNCCAGCGCGAACCGCTTGCCCGGCGTCCCCGCCGCCAGCAGCACCGCCGCCGCCGACGCCGCCTGCCCCATGCAGATCGTCGAGATGTCCGGCCGCACGAACTGCATCGTGTCGTAGATCGCCGTCAACGACGTGAACGACCCACCCGGCGAGTTGATGTAGATCGAGATGTCCCGGTCCGGATCCTCCGACTCCAGGAACAGCAACTGCGCCATCACGTCGTTCGCCGACACATCGTCGATCTGCACGCCGAGAAAGACGATCCGCTCCTTGAGCAGCTTCGAGTACGGGTCCATGCCGTACTCGCCGCGGGAGGTCTTCTCGATGATGTTCGGCAGGACGTAGCGGCCCTGCGGCTGGCCGGCGGCCTGGCGGGCCTGCTCAGACCTCATCTGCTGGTAGCGCGTCTCGTGGAACATGATGGCTGCCTCCGGGGACGGATGACGGGTTCGGTCCGGTGAGCGGGCTGCCCGCTCAGCTCACCGGCCCCTCGCTGGGAACCTGGCGAGCCTGCTGGACCACGTGGTCGACGAACCCGTAGTCCTTGGCCTCCTCCGCGGTGAACCACCGGTCCCGGTCGGAGTCGCGCTCGATCTGCTCGATCGGCTGCCCGGTGTGGAACGCGATGCGCTCCTGCATCATCCGCTTGGTGTAGAGCATCTGCTCCGCCTGGATGGCGATGTCGGAGGCGGTGCCCCCGATCCCTCCCGACGGCTGGTGCATCATGATCCGCGCGTGCGGCAACGAGTAGCGCTTGCCCGGCGCCCCGGCGCAGAGCAGGAACTGGNCCATCGACGCGGCGAGGCCGAGGGACACGGTCGCGACATCGTTCTCGACGAACTGCATGGTGTCGTAGATCGCCATGCCGGCGCTCACGGACCCACCCGGCGAGTTGATGTAGAGGAAGATGTCCCGGGTCGGGTCCTCCGCGTTGAGCAGCAGTAGCTGCGCGCAGATCGCGTTGGCGATCGAGTCCTCGACCACCGATCCGAGGAAGACGATCCGGTTGGCCAGCAGGCGGTTGAACACCTGGTCGTCGAAGGCGGGTCCACCCTGGCCGGGCGAACGGAGCTCCGGACCCGGAACTGGTAGGCGCGGAACTGCGAGGTTACTCACGGTCAGCTCCTCGGCTTCCTCACATGGGGCGGCTGATTGACCGGCTCGACACTATCTGTGACACGCGCAAGTTCATGCCCTTCAGGCTCGATGTTCGCGCTGGGCGTGAGGACCGGCCAGTCCGGACGCCCGCGCGACACCGTGCGCCGGCCTCCGGGCAGGGATCCTCTGAGGGCCCGCAGGCAACGCCAGACGGCCCCCGGACCGAGTCCGGGGGCCGTCTGGAGAGCCGAGATCGGTGCGGCGCGAGCCGCCCCCCCACCCAGGCCTGCCGCGAGGTCAGATGTCGCGGTCCCCGCTGTCGGCCGCCGCGGTCACGGCCGGTGTCTCGACCGGCTCCGCCGCAGCATCGCCGCCGACGTGGTCGTGGTCGTGGCCCTCGTGGTCGTGGCCCTCGTGATCGTCGTCCTCGTCGGCGTCCGGCGCCGGGCGGGCCGGGAGCGCGAGCTCCACCGGGTTGCCCTCCCCGTCGACGACCTTGGCGTTCTCCAGCAACAGGAACAGCGCCTTGGTCCGCAGGACGTCGGCCATCAGCGCCTGCAGCCCCTCACCCTGGGCAAGCTGCTGGGCATAGACGTCGGGCTGCAGGCCCGAGCGCTGGGCGCGGTAGATCACCTGCTCCATGAGCTCGCCCTGGTCGATGCCGATCGACTCGGCGTCGATGACCGCGTCGAGGATGAACTGGGAGCGGATCGCCTTGCCCGCGGTCTCGCGGACCTCGGCGTCGAACTCCTCGGCGGACTGGCCGAGCGTCTCCAGGTAGGTCGCGCGGTCAGTGCCGATGTTCTCCAGCTCGTGGGACAGGCGGTGCTCCCGAGCCTCGATCTCGCCCTCGAGCAGGGAGTCCGGGACGGGCACCTCGACCCNCTCCAGCAGGCTTTCCAGCAGCTTCTCCCGGGCCTGCCCGACCTGCTCGGTACGCCGCGACTGCTCCAACCGGCTGCGCACGTCGGCGCGCAGGTCGTCGAGCGTGTCGAACTCGCTGGCGGTGGTGGCGAAGTCGTCGTCGAGGGCGGGGAGCTCCTTCTCCTTGACCCCGCGCACCGTCGCGGTCACCTCGGCCTGCTCGCCCGCCTGCTCCCCCGCCAGCAGCTCCGTGGTGAACGTGCGGGACTCGCCGTCGGCGGCACCGATGATCGCCTCGTCCAGGCCCTCGATGAGGTTGCCGCTGCCGACCTCGTAGGACAGCCCCGTCGCCTCGGCGCCCTCGATCGGCTTGCCGTCGGCCTGCGCGGACAGATCGAGCGAGACGAAGTCGCCCGTCTGCACCGCCCGCTCGACCGGCTGAAGCTGGGCGAACCGGTCGCGTAGCGCGCCGAGCTGCTCCTCGACCTGCTCGTCGGTGACCTCGACGGCGNCCACCGTGACCGACAGGTCGGCGAACTCCGGCAGCACCACCTCGGGACGGACGTCCACCTCGGCGGTGAACACGAGCTGGCCGCCGTCGGCGAACTCGGTGATGTCCACCTCGGGGCGCGACAGCACGTCGACCTCCTCGGCCTGCACGGCCTCGGAGTAGAGCTGCGGCAGCGCCTCCTGGACCGCCTCGTCCAGGATCACGCCGCGACCGAGGCGCTGGTCGAGGATCCGCGGCGGAACCTTGCCCGGCCGGAAGCCGGAGACGCGGACCTGGCGGGCCAGCTTGCGGTAGGTGGCGTCGAGCGAGGGCTTGAGCTCGTCGAAGGGCACCTCGACGGTGAGCTTGACCCGGGTCGGGCTGAGGGTCTCCTTGGTGGCCTTCACGGCGCGGCGGTCTCCTGGTACGACGTTGGACGGGATGACGCGCCGAGGCTATCGGTCGGGGCGGGGAGACTCGAACTCCCGATCTCCTGCACCCAAAGCAGGCGCGCTAGCCACTACGCTACGCCCCGAGGCGTTGCCCGCTTATCCTACGGGGTAAGCTCGCATCGATCACCTCGCGGGTGTAGCTCAATGGCAGAGCCCCAGCCTTCCAAGCTGGCCATGCCGGTTCGATCCCGGTCACCCGCTCTTCACCTCTCCCCCGCCCCGGTGGTGGTCGGCGTTGCGTCAGGCGCCCTGCGCCGCGGCGAACGGCGGAACCCGGGATCCACACCAACCCACCCACATGCGGGTGTCCGAGGTCGGATCCCCCGCCCGTGAGACCCCCGCACCGGATCGGCGACGATCACGCCCGCGCGCCCGGCCGGAGTCGGCGTCGAGTTCGGCTCGACCTGCACCCACCGACATGCCGAGCTGGCATGTCGGCCGGCATGTCGCGTGGCCGGGGACGACGTCGGCGGTCATCGTCCGGCGACGGATCAATCGAGGTTCGCGCCGAGGCGCGCCGGATGGCCGGGCGTATTTTCGGGAGCTTCCCCCGACACCGGCCCGTGACCACCACCGGACCATCCGAAGGAGTGCACATGGTGATGAGGCGCCGCGGCTGGCTACCGGTGGCGGTCGGGATCGGGATCGGGCTGAACACCGTCCGGCTGCGTGCCCGACTGCACGCCCTCGAGGTGATCGAAGCGGTCGAGATCGACGCGGGCGAGAAGGCCGCGCCCGGCACCGCCCGGAGCTCCCCCTATGTCCTGCTCTGCGCGCCCGGACTGGCGCTCACCCCGGGGCAGCGCCGCGCCGCCGAGGCGCACGCCCACCGGCACGGGTTGGAGGTGCTCGACCTCGTCCCGGCGGAGCTGGCCGCGCACCGGGTCCTCGACCTGGCCCGGATGGTGGAGCCGGCGACCTACCGGGCGGCCCGCCTCGCCCGTGGCCGCGGGGCGTTCCAGGCGGTGCTCGTCGATCGCGGGGTGCTGGCGCGCACCGGGCTCCCGGCAGCGGCCGATCCCCGGCTCGTCGAACGCTCGGAGCTCACCGACTTCGCCGATGCCGAGCTCGTCGCGGTGATCCAGGTCTGCAAGCGGCACGCCGCCGCCAGCACCGACCTCGCGGTCCTGCCCGGGCTGGCCGGGCGGGTGCGGGACGACGGTGCCACCCGGCTGCCCGTCCAACGGGCCGCCTACGCCTGGGAGCCCGCCCGACGCGTCCTGCCCGCGTTGCGTGACGGCGCGATCCTGCTCGGCGCGGCGAGCAATCCGCCGGCCGCCCTCGCCGCGCTCGGGATGTCCTGGTTGCAACCCGTGATCGTCGGTGGGGGCCGGGTGCGGGTGACCTCGGGGACGCTGCGCCGCAGCGCGCTCACCCGCCGCCGGGCCGCGGCGGCCCAGCTGCGGGGATCGGGTGGCCGCCTGCGGGAGCTGTTCGGCGCTCCCCCGAACCCGTCGGCCAGACCAACCGCCGCGGCCGCGCCGGTTGGCGGCCCCTCGCCCAGGCGGCCGAACCCGGCCGAGCTCGCCCGCCGGCGCGCCGGCTACCGGGCGGACCTCGCCGGCGGGCTCGACCGCTTCTTCGAGCGGCCGCGCAACACGTGCCCGTGGTGCGGCGGCGGCGAGCTCAGCGCGCGCCTGCTCGGCCGCGACGTGGCGCAGGGCAAGCCGGGAGAGTTCCGGTACGACCGGTGCGCGAGCTGTGGCCATGTCTTCCAGAATCCGCGGCTGTCCCTCGCCGGGCTGGAGTTCTATTACCGGGACTTCTACGACGGGCTCGGCGCGACGGCACTGGAGGAGGTGTTCGGGTTCAGCCCGGAGCCCTACCTCGACCGCGCCCGCCAGGCCATTCCGACTCCCCGGAACTGGCTGGACGTAGGGGGCGGCCACGGGCATTTCTGCAATGTGGCGAGAACCGTCTGGCCGGGCACCCGGTTCGACGCCCTGGACATCGGCGCCGGCATCGAGGAGGCCGCCCGGCGGCGCTGGGTGGACCACGCCTACCGCGGTTTCTTCCCCGAACTCGCCGCCGAGGTCAAGGGGCGCTACGACGTCATCAGCATGTTCCATTACCTGGAGCACACGAGGGATCCGCGGGCCGAGCTGGACGCGGCTGCGGCCGTGCTGGAACCGGGCGGTCATCTGCTCATCGAGGTGCCGAATCCGGACAGTCCGGCGGCTCGGCTGTACGGCGCGCTGTGGCCGGGCTGGCTGATCCCGCAGCACCAGCACCTGATGCCCGCCGCCAACGTGGCCGTGGCGCTGCAGGAACGTGGCTTCGCCGTGCAGGAGACCCGCTTCGGCGAGGTGCACCAGAAGGGTGACCCGGTGATGGCCCTGTACGGCCTGCTGCAACGGCTCGCGCCGTCGCCGTCGGCCGCCTGGCGCACCGCCGCGGTTCCCCGCCGGGCGTGGGCCGCGCGGGCCCTGACCGCGGCGGCGCTGGTGCCGGCCTTCGCGGGCGGTCTGGTTCTGGACGAGGTGAGCCGGCCCTACCTGACGTCGGGCTCGCGCGCGAACGCCTACCGGATCCTCGCCCGCCGGCTCTAGCCGTGCAGCGCGGAGACCGGCTCCGCTCGGGTCCGAGCCACTCCGCCCGGGTTCGTGGGCATCGTGCCGATGCCGCGATCCCGGGCGGAGTGAACGTCGCCCGGAGGACCGGACGCCGGCCCGATGGTGCCGGTCGTCAACGTTGACGACCGGCACCATCGCCGGCAGGCAGGTCACCGGGGTGCGATCAGCTCACCGTCTGCACGGTGGGCGCCCCACCGACCGGAGCAACCGGTGCGACGGCTCAGTCACCAGTCCCAGCCGTCGTCCTTCCACCGGTCCTTGCGCTTGTCGTCCTTGAACCAGTCGTCCTTGCGCCAGCCGTCCTTGTGCCAGCCGTCCTTGTCGCCGAACCAGTCGTCCTTGCGCCAATCGTTCTTGCCCTTGTCGCCGAACCAGTCGTCATCGAACCAGTCGTCCTTGCGCTTGTCGTCCTTGCGCCAGTCGTCCTTGCGCCAGCCGTCCTTGTGCCAGTCGTCGCCGCCCCAGTTCTGAGCCTGCTTGACCGTGTCCCCGCCGTCGGACGCCCAGGCGCTCGAAGCCGCTGGTCCCAGCGCGACGAAAATGGTCGCCATGCTCGACAGCGCGACCACTGCCGCCCGGGTCCTCATTGATCTCCGCACAGTTCTCCCCTACGGTTTCGGAAAAGCAACCAACTAAGGTCGCGGGAAAGCGTATCCGGCCCGTCGTGGACTGCAAATCCAGCCGCCCACCCTCGGCTTTTTTCACGTTTCCTCCCACATTCTCGCGCGCCCCGGAAAATGACCGGAGAATCACCGGGAAGATATTTCGATGCATCGGCCCCGCGGCGCACCGTCGCGCCCGTAGGGGTGCGCGCCGGGGGCGACGCGGCCATCCGCCGGGATGGATCTGGCCTGCCCCGGTCCGCCGGGAATGGTCGGCGGCCGTCTCAGCGCCCTCCCGGCCGGCGCCGGCACACCCCCCTGAAACTACATAGGGTAATCGACGTATGACCAAGGAGGTTTGGATGCGCAGCACCGACACGACCCGCCCGCCGGCGGCAAGCCTCGGTCGGACGCCTCGGCGCCGCACCCCCGGCCCGGCCGGCCTCCTGCTCCTGGCTACGCCGCTACTGGCCGCGGGCTGCCTACTCGGCGCCTGTTCCGGTCGGGTCACGCCGACGCGCCCCGCCGCCCCGGCGCCGCAGACCCGAGCGACGCCTTCCCCGGCCGGTACCGGCACCGCCGGCCCCGCGAAGAGGCGGCACCTCGTCGCGCAGGCCGTGGTACCCGAGATCACCTGGTTCGCAACCCCGGACACCGATGCCCCGCGGGGCCAGCTCGCCAACCCCAACCGGGAGGGCGTGCCGCTGGTGTTCGCGGTGGAGGAACGCCGGGCTCGCTGGCTGCTGGTCCAGTTGCCCGTCCGGCCCAACGGGTCGCGGGGATGGCTGCGGGCCGAGGACACCCGGGTCACCGAGACCCCCTACGACCTGCAGGTCGACCGCTCCACGCATCGGCTCACCGTGCTGCGGGACGGCGCGGTCATCGCCCGCCTCCCGGTGGGCATCGGAACCGGCGGCACCCCCACGCCGTCCGGCCGGTTCTACCTCACCGAACTGCTGCGACCCGCGGATCCGAGCGGGCCGTGGGGCCCTTACGCCTTCGGTCTGTCGGGCTTCTCGGACGTGATTACCCAGTTCAACGGCGCCAACGGGATCATCGGGCTGCACGGCACGAACCGCCCCGACCTGGTCGGGACGGACGCCAGCCATGGCTGCATCCGGCTACGCAACGCCGACATCGAAAAACTGGCGGGAATCCTCCCCATCGGCACACCGATCTCCATCAGGGGGTGATGGCGCGTCATTCCTGGCGGATGCGGGGCGACGTCCCTAGGCTACTTTCATGACGGGTTACCATCTGGCCCAGGTGAACATCGCCCGGGTACTCGCCCCGCTCGACTCCCCCGCGCCGGATGACATCCTGGCCGGCCTCGCGCCGGTGAACGACCTCGGCGACGGGCAGCCCGGCTTCGTCTGGCGGCTACAACCCGCGCAGGGCGCTGCGGCCGTGCACACGTTCCGGCTCGACGCCGAGACCGACCTCACCGTCATCGTGAACCTGACGGTGTGGGAGTCGGCGGACGCGCTCGCCGACTTCGTCTTCCGCCACGATCAGGGCGCGTTCCTGCGGCGCCGGCGGGAGTGGTTCCATCCGACCGCCCGGGCCACCAACGCCCTGTGGTGGGTGCCCGCCGGGCACCGGCCCGGCACGCCGGAGGCCGAGGAGCGGGTCCGGCACCTGCGCACGCACGGGCCGACCGCGACCGCGTTCACCTTCCGGCTGACGTTTCCCCCGCCGGATCGGCGGATCTCCCTGGTGCCGGGAAGTGGTCCAGAGCCGGCCGCCGAGCCCGCGAGTCCCGCCGACGTCGAGGTGCCGAGAAGTCTGGCCGCCGGCGGCTGAGTCCGCTCACCGCACCGAGGTCACGGCCGCCGCGCGCGTCGGGGCCACGGACTCATCGACGGTGCGTGACGAGCCGGGCCCGCCGCGCGGGTCAGTGGACCGCCGAGTCCACGTGGTCGATCCCACCGGCGTCGATCCCACCCGCGTCGATCCAGCCGGCGAGGATCGACCCGAACACCGACGGATCCTCACCGCGGTTCCAGAACGCCGTCGCCGCCTGCACGGCCGCAGCCCCCGCCTGCAGGTACTCGGCGACGTCCCGTCCCTCGCCGACCCCCCCGACCCCGACGATGTCGACGGTGTCCGGCAGCAGCCGGCGTAGCTGGCGCACCTGGCCGAGACCGACCGGTTTGAGCGCAAGGCCACTCATCCCGGCCAGCTCCACGTCGACGACGGGACGGTGGTCGGCGTCGATGACCAGGGCGTTGGGGAAGGTGTTCACCGCGGTGACGAAGCGCGGACCGCCGGGCCGCCCGGCGAGCTCGGCGAGCACCGCGGCGAGCTCGGCGAGAGCCGCCGGGTCGGAGAACGGCGAGATCTTGACGCCATAGGGAACGCGGCCGGCCGGATCACCGCCGGCCCGCGCGAGCAGTGCGTCGCCGACCGCGGTGCAGATCGCCGCGGTCTGGCCGGGGTCGAAGCAGGCGATGCGCTTCTGGGCGCCGCCGTCCCAGACGTTCGGGCAGGCCAGGTTGAGCTCGATGAGGTCGACGCCGGCCTGGGCGACGACCTCGGCGAGCTCCCGGTACTCCCCGACGTCGAACCCGGCGACGCTGACGATCAGCGGCTTGCCCGCCTCGTGCGCCCGCTCGACCATCCCGGGCAGATGGGCACCGTAGTAGTCCAGGCCGCGGTTGGGCAACCCGAGCGCGTTGATCGAGTAGACCCGACCGGGCCAGTAGACGTTGCCAGCGTTGCCGGTCCGCGGCTGGCGGGTGATCGAGCCGACGACGATCGCCGCGACCGCGGACCGGGCGAAGACGTCGACGTCCCTCACCGACTTGCACGTGCCTGCCGCGTTCATGACCGGGTGTTCCAGGGCGACGCCCGCCAGAGCACTCATGCCCGCCAGCCTAGGGGCCGGCGCCGCGGCACCCGCCGGTCAGGCAACGGCCGCCGGCCTCCTACCGAAGCGGCGACGCGTCCGGTGGCGGTCGATGGCCTTCTGGTAGACCGCGACGCGCAGGGCCGCGATCCGCTTCGGCTCCAGCTCCTCGGTGCCGACCCGGCCGCGGGCGCCCACGGCGGCGGCGAGTTCCGGGTCGGTGAGGAAGGGCTCCAGCGCGTCGGCGAGCGCGGGTGCGTCCTCCGGCGGGACGACCGTTCCGCCCTCCCACTTCGCCACCCAGGTCGCGACGCCCGTGGTCGCGGTCGCGACGACCGGCCGACCCGAGGCCATCCCCTCCAGGCCGGCGATGGAGAAGCTCTCGAACCGGCTCGGGACGACGACCGCCCGCGCCTCCTCGTAGGCCTTGACCAGCTCGGGCCGGGTGAGGTGGCCCGCGAAGCGGCAGGTGACGCCGAGCTCGGCGGCGCGGCGCGCCAGCCAGGTGCCGGTCGGGACGTCGTCGATGAGGCCGGACGACTGGCCAGCGAAGACCACTGTCGGCTTGACGCCGCGATCCCCGAGCAGCGCGGCGGCTTCGATCAGCACGTCGAGGCCCTTGCGCCATTCGAGCCGGCCGACGACGAGCAGCGTGGGGTCGGTCTGCTGCGGCGACGGCACGGCGGTGTACGGGGAGCGGTCGAACGGGTAGGGGATGACGTCGGCGTCGGTGTTCTTCTTCAGCCAACCGAAGCCACGCAGAGTGGTGACGATCAGCTCGGACGGGGCCGTCCGCGCGTCGGCGCGCAGCGCGGAGAACCGGTCGATCCGGTCCGCCAGCGCGCCCCGGCCGTGCAGCTCACCCTCGCGCAGGCGGACGTCCATCATCGTCGGCGTGTGCAGGTGGATCACGAGGGGAACGTCGCGGCGCACCGCGGTACGCAAACCGCGGGTCTCGCCGTCCTGGGTCTCGATGACGTCGGGGTGCAGCCCGAGGCGGCGCAGCCAGAAAGCGTAGGAGACGGCGAGGACCACCCGCAGGGACAGGGAATCTCGTGGATAGTTCTTCCCCTGAAACGACCGCCCCAGCGGGCCCAGATATCTGCTGACCGGCAAACGGAGCAACGGGCGCCGGTACACCTTGACGCCGTCATGGTCCTCGTCGGTGCGGCGACGACCCTGCGCACAGAGGATATGGACCTGATGACCGAGCGCGGCCAACGCGTGAGCGATGTCGTGCGTGTAGACACCCGCCCCATCCCAAATGATCGGCGGATACTGCTCGCACAAGAAGACGATCTCCATACCCATCCCCCACGGCGGCGAACTCCGGACGGCTCACCATAGCGCCAGCTTATCGAGCGGCCACGAGGGGTTTCGGCCATCAGCAAACGCTGAGNATCTTAACCTTAACGTAAGAGAAGCGATGCCCGGACACGGTCTGACCTGCGCGTTGACACGCAGCCCAACAGAAAGCCACTAGGCCGGAACGCCTTCCCCTGCGGGCCGACCGGAGGCACACGGACACGCAGGCGGCACCACCCGGACAGCCACAGCACCACCTGGACAGCCACTACGCCACCCGGACAGCACAGCACCTACCGGACGGTGACGGGCACCCGCCGGACAGCGGCGGATCAGCGAGACGACACCAGCCGGAGGCCGGCTGCCCGGCGAGCAGAGCTCGGCCGCAACACCCGGCGGCGGGGACGCGGGGCGGGCAGGCCGTAGCCGCGGTCCCGGGTATCCGGCCCGAACACCGCGGCCAGTCCGATCAGCACCGCGAACAGTCCCAGCAGCAGGAGTTCAGGCATCGTGGACCCGCCCGAGAAGGTCGAGACGCGAAAGCACCGCGGACCGGCAAACGATAGCGCTATCGTCTAACGTCATGGTCAACGATAGCAGTATCGACCGGGTCGTGGGGGAGCTTCGCCGGCTCGCGGACAGCGGGGCCGTCGGGGAGAAGCTGCCCAGCACGCGGACGCTGCAGCAGCGGCTCGGCGTCGGCCCGGTGACCGTGCAGCGGGCGCTGGGCCGGCTGGTCGCCGAGGGCCGGCTGGTGACCCGGCCCGGCGCGGGCACGTTCGTCTCGGCGCGGCGCACCGTCCAGGCCAGCGACACCGACTGGCAGCAGGTCGCGCTCGGTCCGAGCCCCGTGCAGACCTCCGGCCTCGACGTGCTGTTCCAGCTCATGGGCAGCCCGGGTTTCCAGCTGGGGGCGGGCTACCTCGATCCCGGGCTGCGGGCGGACACCCGGCTGGCCGCCGCTGCCAGCCGGGCGGCACGGCGGCCGGACGCCTGGGCCAGCTCCCCCACGGCCGGCATCCCGGAGCTGCGGAGCTGGTTCGGCCGGCAGATCGGCGCCGAGCCGGAGAACGTGCTGATCACCCCGGGCAGCCAGGGCGCGCTGTCGGCGACGTTCCGCGCGATCCTGCCCGCCGGCCATCCCGTCCTGTTCGCCACCCCCACCTACCCCGGCGCGCTCGCCGTCGCCCGCAGCGCCGGGCACATCCCCATCCCGGTGCCCGGCGACCGGGACGGAATCCGGCCCGAGCTGCTGCGCGACGCGTTCGCGCGGACGTCGGCCCGGCTGCTGGTCATCCAGCCCACGTACGCCAACCCGGACGGCAGCGTGCTCGCGGCGCAGCGCCGCGGTGAAGTGCTCGACATCTGCCGGCGGGCCGGGGCGTTCATCGTCGAGGACGACTTCGCCCGCTGGCTCGGCTTCGCCGCCGTGACGCCGCCGCCCCCGCTGTGGCAGGACGACGACCACGGGCAGGTCATCACGATCCTCTCCCTGACCAAGGTGCTCGCCCCGAGCCTGCGGGTGGGCGCGGTCATCGCCCGCGGGCCGGTGATGAGCCGGATCGCGGCCATGCGGATCGTCGACGACTCCTTCGTCGCCCGCCCGGTCCAGCACACGGCGATCGAGCTGGTCAGCGGGCCGGCCTGGTCGGCGCAGGTCCGGGCGGTGGGCGGCGCCCTGCGGGAGCGGGCCGCGGCCCTGGGTGCGGCGCTCGCCCGTGAGCTGCCCGAATGCTCCTTCGCCCCGCCGCGCGGCGGGGTGAACCTCTTCCTGCGCCTGCCCCGTGGAATCGACGACCTCGCGGTGGCGACCAGCGCCGGGCGGCTCGGGGTGGCGGTGGCCCCGGGCCGGTTCTTCACCATCGGCGAACAGGAGGCGGGCCACCTTCGCCTGTCCTACGCGGGCATCCGCACCGAGGACATCCCGACCGCCGTCAGCCTGCTCGCGGAGGCCCTGCATGCGGTGGCCGAACGGGCGCCCGGGTTCGCGAACTGATCCGCCAGCGCCTCCCGCGGAACCGACCCGAGGCCTACGGCCGGCCGGGCGTCGCCGCAGCCTCCCGCCCCGCAGCCTCCCGCCCCGTGTCCGGCCCGCCCGCCGTGCCCGGCCCGACCCCCGCCCCCCCGGCAGCGGACCGCGCCTGGACCTGGGCCACGGTGCCGGCGACCTCCCGCCATAGCGGCGGCAGCAGGGCGGCGGTGACCAGCGCGGCGAGCGCGGCCAGCACGAACGGCAACCGCGGATCCGCCGCGAACAGCGCCCCGGAGGCCAGCGCGGCGAACACGGTCGTGGCGGTCTGTGTCGTCGCGAACAGGCCCTGACCGCGGCCGGTGCCGTCACCGGCGGCGCATTCCTGGGCGAGCAGGGACTGGGCCGCGGGGTAGGCGACGGCGAGGCCCGCCGCCTCCAGGCAGCTCAACAGGATGATGAGCGGGATCGAGTGCAGGAAAGGGTAGCTGGCGACCGTCACCGACAGGACGAGCGTGGTCGCCCCGATCAGTCGGCGCCGGTCACACCGGTCGGCGAGCCAGCCGGCGGGCCAGGCGAAGACGAGGTATGGCAACGCGAAGAGGGTGAAGGTGAGGCCGATCAGCGTGGTGGACGCGCCGTCGCGCTCCATCAGCAGGCTCCAGCATGTCTCGTAGACGCCAGCGATCAGCCCGTCGCAGCCGGCGACCAGCAACAGCCCGAGGACGCCGCGGCGCAGCAGCAGCCGGGCCGGCGGGGCACCACCGGCCGGACCCGTCGGGGCGCTGCTCCCCGCGGCATCGGTCGCAACTGGGGAAACGGTCGCAACCGTGGAAGCGGCCGCAACCGTGGAAGCGGCGGGAACCGATCCGGCGCGGACGGTAGCGGGCAGGAGCCACAGCACCGGCAACGACGCCAGCACCGCGGCCGCGCCGCTGCCCAGAAACACCAGATCCATCCGGTGCTCGCCCGCGAAGCCGCCGAGCAGCGGACCGAGCGCGACGCCAAGAAGCTGCCCGGTGTAGATGGCGCTGAACGCGCGCCCCTGCGTGCCCGGGGCGACCGTCGTGGCGACGGCGGTCAGCGCGGCGACCTCGAACGCGCCCGCGCCCGCGCCCTGCAGCACACGCATGACTGCGTCCATCCCGACCCCCGTCGAGGCGAACAGGCCGAGGCAGCCGGCAGCGTAGGCGGCGAGCCCGGAGAGCAGCACCCCGCGGTGACCGCGGGCCGCCGCCGCCCGCCCGGCGGCATACTGCGACAGCAGCGCCCCGAGGAAGAACGCGGCCATCACGACCCCGACGCCGGCGGCGGAGATGTGCCGGTCGGCCAGGTAGAGCGGCAGCAGCGGGGCGATGGCGAAGGAACCGAGCCACTGCAGCAGCGTCGCGGCCGTCAGGACGGCGAGCAGGCGACCCGGGCGGGACGTGCCCGCCTGCACCGATTCGCTCGTCTTGCCCATCCCTGGGTCCTACCCCGCGGGCGCGGCGCCTGGCAACGTGGATACGACCGAACGATCGAACGACCGACGGGCGAGCCGGCCCGGGCCCGGCGGGGACCTTGACCTCGGTGCCACGGCCGGCGGGAGGTGGGCGGCGATGAACATCCGACGCGGGGCGCGCGGATCCGGGACGGCCGGCGGGGCGGTGCCCGACCGTTCGGCCCCGTTCGCCGAGAAGATGGCGTACTACCGGTCCCAGCACACCGGCCGGGCCATCCGGCTGACCCATCTCGTCGGCATCCCGGGGGTGGCCTTCGCGCTGCCGGTGGTGCTCGTCCGACCCAGGATCGGTCTGCCGGTGTTCGCGGCGAGCTGGGCCGTGCAGATCGCCGGGCACGTGCTGTTCGAGCACAACCGCCCCGCGCTCGCCGAGGGCCCGCTGACCTACCAGCTCTGCGGTCTGGCCTTCTGGTGCGAGGAGGTCACCGACCTCCTCAGCCGCGCAGGGACATCCGGCCCTTGGGCGGCTGCGGCTGGCCGTGGACCCGGTCGGGCCTGAACCCGGGCAGCCCTGTGCCCTGCGCCGGCGCGGCATCCGCCGCTCGGGTGACCTTGGGTTCGATCCGGCGCAGCATGAGCGTGGTGAGTGCCAGCGCGATGACGCCGATGGCGATGCCGATCACGATGTCGAGCGCCCAGGTGCCCGCGCTGTGCTCCCAGAGCCGGTCGGGGGGGTCGGTGCGCAGGGTCGGGTTGCCGAGCTTGCTCACCACGTTGATGTCGTCGGTGGAGGCCAGCGCCGCGAACCCCCACCGGGCTGGGACGAGGTAGCTGACCTGCTCCAGCACGAGCCGCCCGGTCATGGAGGTCAGGCCGCCGGAGAACACGAGCTGACCCATGGTGACCAGGACGAGGATCGGCATCGCCTTGTCCGCGTTGTCGATCAGGGTGGAGACGAACAGGCCGATCATCATCGACGCCAGCGCCGCGACGATCACCGCCAGCAGGCACTCCAGCAGCGGCGAGCCGAGCGCGGCGGCCTGCGGCGGAGTGCGGCCCACCACCGCGATGAGCGTGAAGACCAGGCACTGCGCGGTCGTGATCGCGGTCAGCAGGATGATTTTGGAACCGAGGTAGGCGGTGCGGGACAGGCCGATCGTCCGCTCCCGCCGGTAGATCGCGCGTTCCTTGACGATCTCCCGGATCGAGTTGGCCATCCCCATGAAGCAGGCGCACAGCACCAGCACCACGAGCACCTTGGTGGCGTCGGCGTTCGGCGACTGCGGCAGCGGGCCCAGTCCGTCGGGAGCCTTGAGCACCCGCGGCACGATGCCGAGCAGGAACGGGTAGGCGATGATCAGTCGCAGGTAGGACCGGTCGGCGAGGACGACCCGCCAGTACCGGCGGGTCAGCGTCGACAGCTGCGCGGTCACCGGCTGCTGGCGGACGCTGGGTAGCTCTGGCGGCGCCTTGCGGACCGCCGGCGCCACGACCGCGGAGGGCACGAAGAACTCCGACGCCCGGAAGCGGGCGGCCATCTGCTCGCCCGGGGTGGCCTCCAGCTCCCGGAAGACCGCCGCGAACTCGCGGAAGTCCTGCTTGCCGAAGAAGCGCAATGCCCCGTCGGCCGGACCGAAGTAGGCGACGTGGCCGCCGGGGGCGAGCACCAGGATGAAGTCGCACAGATCCAGGAACAGCACGCTGTGGGTGACGACGATGACGGTCCGGCCGCTCTCGTCGGTGGACCCGGCGCCGCCGCCCTTCGCGAGGCCGCGCAGCGTCTCCATCACCGACTGGTCGTTGGCCGGGTCGAGGCCGGAGGTCGGCTCGTCGAGGAAGAGCAGCGACGGTCGGGTGAGCAGTTCGAGCGCGACGCTGGTGCGCTTCTTCTGGCCGCCGGAGAGCTGGGAGACCCGGGTGTCGGCGTGCGCGGACAGCCCGAGCTGGCCGATGACCTCTTCGACCCGAGCGCGGCGCTCGGCCGCGGTGGTGTCGGCCGGGAAGCGCAGCTCCGAGCCGTAGAGCAGGGCCTCGCGCACGGTGAGCTGGTCGTGCAGCGGGTCGGCCTGGGGCACGTAGCCGATGCGGCGACGCAGCTCGTCGTACTCGGCGTAGAGGTCTCGGCCGGCGTAGCGCACCGAGCCGCGGTCGGCGGGCCGGAAGCCGGTGAGCGCGTTGAGCAGGGTGGACTTGCCGGCGCCGCTGGGGCCGACCACGCCGAGCAGGGACCGGCCGGGCAGCCGGAAGGTCATGTCGTGCATGAGCTGCTTGGTGCCGGCCCAGACGGAGACGTCCTGGACCTCGAAGGCGACGTCCCCGGAGTCGACGTACTCGACGAGCGAGCTGCCCTCGAGCTGGAACAGATGGTGGCCGATGGCGATGACGTCGCGCTGCATCACCGGGGCCCGGCTGATCCGGTGGCCGTTGACGAAGGTGCCGTTCGCCGACGCGAGGTCGACCAGCTCCACCCCGCCGAGCGAGATGTGCAGCTCGGCGTGGTGACGGGAGGCGAGCAGATCCCCGACGTTGATCTCGTTGTCGCGGGAGCGCCCCATCCGCATCCGGCCGGGCCTGAGGGGATGCACGCGGCGCCGGTCGTGCACGACCGCACTCTGCGCGGTCGCCGGATCGATCGACAGGCCCCCCGAAACCCCCGGCGCGATGCCGGCCGCCCCCGACGGCTGCCCCGGCACCCCGGCCCCGACCGGCACCGGCGGCTCCGTGCTCCCGGGCCCACCGCCGTTTCCGGGCCCACCGCCGTTCCCAGGCACACCGCCGTTCCCGCCAGGACCCACCGGCGCAGACGTCACTGGGGTGGGCGCGAAGGCCGCAAGGTCCTCGATGGAGACGGGCGCCGCGTCCGGCCCGCGGGTCGGGGCCGTCGCTGGGATGACCGGCCGAGCAGGCCGGGGCAGGAGCACCACCTCCGGGCCGTCCGCGGCGCCGAGGCGTAGCCGCAGCTCACCGACGATGTCGACGTCGCCCAGCCGGCGACCGTCGCACCACAACCCGTTGGCGCTGATGTCCTCGACCCGCCAGCCGACCGCCGTGGGGTGCAGCACCAGATGCCGACGGGACACCCGTCCGTCGTTGATGACAATGTCCGCGGACCGGGCCCGCCCCACCACGGCGGGCTCGTCGCCGGTGAGCGTCACCTCCCCGGCCGGGGTGTGGACGCGCAGCGGGGTCCCAGACACCAGCACTCTCCCTCGATCGCCAGACGCACCATAGTGTGCCTGCGCGAGGGTCGTTTTCCCGCCTCCTTCCGCGACATGTCCGAAAGCCGACCGTCATCCGCCCGTCAGAGCCGTCGGGCGACGGATCAGCGGAACTCCCTCGCCTCGGAACCGGCCTCCCGGCCAGGTGACCCAGCCTCTCGACCAGCCGAGCCCGTCTCCCGCGTCTCCGAACCAGCCGAACCCGTCCCCAAACCAGCCGAGCCCGCCTCCAGACCAGCCGGAGCGGCCTCGCGACCAGCCCCGACCTCACCCCGGTCACCCACGGTGATCTCGATGTGCCGTGGCCGGCTGCGACGCGCCTTGGGCAGGGTCACCGTGAGGACCCCGTCGGCCAGGTTCGCCGAGACACCCTCGATGTCGACCTCGCCGGGCAGGGCGATCCGATGTTCGAACCGGCCGATCCGTCGGGACCGGCGGCGCACGACACCGGTCCGCTCACGCTCGCTGATCTCCCCGGTGACGTGGAGCTCGTCGTCCCGCAGATCGATCGAGACGTCCCCGCGGCGGACGCCGGGCAGCTCCAGCTCGACGACGTAGGCGTCGTCGGTCTCCTCGATGTCGACCGGCAGCACCGCCCCGGCCAGCACGCCGAGCGGCCGGCCGGAGCCGCCCGCGACGTCGCCGAGCAGGCTGCCCATCCGGCTCCAGGCCTCCTCGATCTCGCGGAAGGGGTCCCAGCGGCCCAGGGTGACCCCGCTGTCGGGCGTGCCTCGGGTGGAGAGCGCCATCACTCCCACCTCCATCATCATCGCAGAATGATTATGACTAACTACCCTTTGGTTGCTACCCGGCGACTCCAGGCCGGCAAACCGGTGGTATCAGTCACGATGGTGGCGTGGCCGGGAAGGGAGGAGTGGCCGGGAATGGTGGGGTGGCCGGGAGCGGTGGGGCGGGGTCGGTGAGCGGCAGAGGCGCGCCGCAGCGCGGCTCCGCCCGGCAGGCGCGCCGGTTCCAGCCGCACAGTCTGCCGACGCGGATCGGCGACGATCCGCGCCAGGCCCGCTGGGCGGACGCGATGAAGACGGTGCTCAACCGCGAGCAGATCAGCCTGCCCGCGCTCGCCGAACGGGTGGCCGGACCGCTCGATCTGCAGGGCACCCACAAGCTGCGCCGCTGGCTGAGCAACGAGACGACCATCCCGGCACACGCGATCATCGAGCTGGCCCGGGCGGTCGGTGGCCATGAGAGCGACATGCTCGCCGCCTACGGCCTGCGCAGTCCCTCCATCAGCAAACTCGTCCGCCGGGCCGAGGAGGCCGAGGAGCGGGAGCGGCAGCTTCGCGCCCGCTCCGCGCAGGAGGGCCGGACCACCGGCGGCGCCCTGTTCGCGGCGGCGGCAGCCCGCGACGGACGGTGGTCGGTGACCGTGCGGCCGCACTGGCGAGGCCGGCGCCACCGCTGCCACTTCGCCGACCATGTGCTGCTCGAACGCGTCGACGCGATCAGCGAGCGGGCCGACGCCGAACGAGACTTCGCCGAGGTCTTCGAGCGGACCGCGGCGAGCTGGGACGCCACGCCGCTGCTGGTCGAGGGATTGCCCGCGGGCCCGCTGCCGCCGCTGATCGTCCACCGCTTCACGGCTCCGCACGAGCCCACGGCCCACCATGCCCCCACCGACGCGTCCGGGGTCGGCGCGCAGGGCATCGTCGTCACCGGCCTGCAGTGGACCGGCTCCTACACGGTCGCGGCACTGCTGGCCAAGGCGCTCGGCTGGGGCCTGGGCAGCTTCGCCCGCGCGGCCCGGTCGGTGCACGGCGGGGCGCAGCTCGACTTCGCCCTCGCCGACGAGATCATGCAGGACTGGCTGCGCCGCCCGGACAACTCCCCGCGCCGGGTCTGGGCACACGTGCTCACCGAGCCACCGGAGCCGAGCGCGCCCAGCGCGCGGCTGCTCGGGGACGCGGGGCCCGACGTGCGGGTGGTCATGGTGGTGCCGGAGCCGGAGCTCATCGAGATCATCGCGGCGTTGTCGGGGACGGCGCCGATGGAGCTGGCCGCGCAGTGCCGGGCCTGGGGTGAACTGCTCGCGCCGCATTCCCGGCTGCTGCACGTGCCCGCGTCCGCCCCGCGCGCGGCGGACGGCTCGGTGCTACGGGCCGGTGATCCCCGCTTCCTCGACGCCTACTTCGACGCCTCCGTCGACGCGGCGTTCGACGCCCTGCGCCGGCTCGCGGGCGACCGGCCGGTCAGCACGCTCGTCCCGGCGCAGGCCCGGCTGAGCGACCCGTTCGCGGCCCTGGTCGCGGGCGGCGCTCAGGCCGCGAGCAGCAGCGATCCCGCGGCGCGGGCACCGGTGGCACTGACGACCCCGCCCCCAGCACCAGCACCAGCACCGCTATCGGCACCCGCACCGCAGTCGGCGGGTCCGGTCCCGCCGGCGGGCCCGGTCCCGTCGGCGATCGGCGCCGCGGGCTGAGCGGCGCGCCGCAGCGCGTCGGCGAGGTCGTCGTCGGCGGCCCGCGCGGCTGTCGGTCCGAAGGCCTCGACCAGCGCCGCGCGCAGCGCGCGCACCGCGACGGCGCCCGTGCCGTGCAGGCCGGCGACGGTCGCCGTGAGCCCGACGATCCGATAGCCGGCGACCTCCCGCCGCACCGTCTCGGCGGCCGGCATCGCACCCCCGGCCGTCGGCCACAGCGGCCGGGCCGACGCCAGCCCGGCACGCCCGTCACCACGACCCTCACCCCTGCCGTCCCACCGGCCGGATTCCCGGGCGAGCCCGTCGAGCCGCGCGTCGCGGCCGGTGAAGGCGCTCACCGGCGGCACGACGGGCGCCTTGTCGGCCAGCGGCCCCGCGAGGTAGCGCCGGTGACGCCGCGGCGAGGTCGCCTCGACGGCGGCCATCACGCGACGGATCCAGGCCGCCATCTCGGCCGGGGTGGTGCCGTAGCGGTCGGCCCAGGCCGACAGGGGCCAGCCGGTGCCCGCGACGGCGGGCACATCGCTGCCCAGCCATGTCATCAGGTGCGCCAGCAGGGCCCGGTCGGCGGGGTCGGGCAGCGCCTCATGCGCCCAGGCCGCGTCGGGCACGCGTTCGGGCCGCTGCTGCAGGCCGTGGGCGCGCCGCCGGTCGCGGTGCAGCTCACCCAGGGCCGAGCGCACCACCCGGACGAGGTAGCCGTGCGGGGCGGCGGGACCCCGCCGGCCCAGGCGGTCGACAATCCTTTCCAGCAGGGGCACGGCGTCGTCGAAGCACCCGAGGTCGCAGGCGGCGAGGACGTCGTCCTGGATCGCTCGCGGCCCGNCGGGGCAGGGCATCCCGCCATGGCGGGCCGACCGGCGGGACAGGGTGTCGTTGACCGCGCGGACGGCGGCCGCGAACGTCATTTGTTCCATATGTCCCGAGCGTGCCGGCCGAGCCACGCTTACGGACTCCCGTGGACTGCCGAGTTGACCGGTGCGGCCGGCAGAATCTGCCAGTCCGAGCGTCGGCCGCGGGACGGCTGCCCGCCGCGCGCTGCCCGGCCGAGCCGTCCCCGCGGGGCCTGACGTCGATGCCGGGCCGACCGTGCCCCGGTCTCGACGCCCTACGCTGCATGCTGTGTCCACCGAGCCGGGCGAGCAGGCCCTCGAACGGGTCATCGCCGCCCGGGTCCGCGAGTACCGCCTCGCCGCCGCGCTGTCGGTCGCGGAGCTCGCGCGGCGCACCGAGATGTCCAAGGCGATGCTCTCGAAGATCGAGAATGCCCAGACCTCCTGCAGCCTGTCCACCCTCGGCCGGCTCGCCGCCGGGCTCGGCGTCCCCGTGACGGCGCTGTTCCGCGGCGTCGACGACGAGCGGGAGGCGGTGTTCGTGCCCGCCGGGCACGGCGCCCGGATCGTGCGCCGCGGCAGCCGGGTCGGCCACCTCTACGAGCTGCTGGGCACCCTGCGCGGGGGAGCCAAGCGGATGGAGCCGCTGCTGGTCACCCTGACGGAGGCCAGCGAGGTCTTCCCGTTGTTCCAGCACGAGGGCACCGAGTTCCTCTACGTCCTCGACGGCGTGCTGGAGTACGGGCACGGCNAGGCCCGCTACGTGCTGCACCCCGGCGACGCGCTGATGTTCGACGGCCAGGGGCCGCACGGCCCGGTCCGCCTGCTGGAGCTGCCGATCCGCTTCCTGTCCGTCACCGCCCACGGCTCCCACAACGGCCCCTGACGCCCGGCCACGCATCACGGGGCGCCGAGGTCCTCGCGGGACGTGGCGTGGCAGCGGACGGGCCTGGACAGCGGCGGATGCGCGGGAGCGAGCCGCCATGGTCCTTCCACAGGATTCGATGTCCGATTTATCCCTGCGGAAGAGACAGGCGGCGCCGCTCTCAGGCAGCCGGCCTGGCTCAGCGCATCTGGCCGGCGGCGGCGTAGGGGTGCGGGCTGACCAGGGGGGCGTTCTCGGCGAAGCGGGAGAGGCGGAAGTCGGCGGCGGGGATGAGCGGATGGCTGGAATCCCCGTCGACGACGAGGTCCGCGACGAGCTCACCGACCGCGACCGAGATCGTGAACCCGTGGCCGCTGAACCCCGCCGCGACGAACAACCGGTCGACCGGCGTTGCCGAGATGATCGGGTTGTAGTCGGGGGTGACGTCATAGCAGCCGGCGTAGGACGACGACAGCGCCACCTCGGGCAGACCCGGGAAGCGATGGGCGAACCGGCCGACGGCGCGCTCCACGTACTGCGGGTCCGCGGCGCCCGGGTAGGCGTCGGGGTCGACCCACTGCGGGCGGCTGTGGTCGCTGTTGCCGACCAGCAGGTCGCCGGAGCGCTCCGGGCGCACGTACTGCAGGCCGACCAGGTCGGACAGCACCGGTACGTTCCCGACCGGCGCGCCTGGCGCCACCAGCAGGATCTGCTCCCGTTGGGCCCGCAGCGGCAGGTCGACGCCGACCCCGGCGGCCAGCGCCGCCGACCACACGCCCGCCGCGAGCACCACCGTGCCGGCGGCGATCCGGCTGCCGTCGGCGAGCTCCACCCCGATCGCCCGCCCGCCGGGCCCCGCGCCCCGATCGAAGCGCTCGCCCCCATCGGCACGCTCGCCCCCACCTGATCGTTCGCCCCCACCTGCTCGTTCGCCCCCACCTGCTCGTTCGCCCGAGGTCAGGATGCGCGCCACCGGGGCACCCTGGCGCACCCGGACCCCGCCCTGGCGGGCCGCAGCCAGGTACGCGTGGCAGGTCCGGTAGGCGTCGCCGTAGCCGCCGCGCGGCTCGTAGGCGAACGCGGCGAAGTCGGCGAGGTCGGCCGCCGGCCACAGCTCGGCGACCTCCGCGGGATCGGCGAGGCGGGTGTCGATGCCGACCGCCGCCGCCGCCTCGACGTTGGCCGCCAGCGCCGCGGCATCACCCGGCCCGACGCCGACGATGTAGCCGACCTGCTCGAAGCCGACCCCGTCGGCCACCCCGAGGATCTCGGCGGCGTGGGTGAACAACTGCACGCCGTGCCAGGCCATCACGGCCAGCGAGGGCACTCCGTAGTGGCAGCGGATGATGCCGCTGGACCGACCCGTCCCGCCCGAGCCGATGGTGGCCCGTTCGAGGACCAGCACGTTGCACACGCCCTTGCGGGTCAGCGCCCAGGCGATCGCAGCCCCCTCGATGCCGCCGCCGACGATGACGACGTCAGCGCTCGCCTGCACGGTCATCATCCGGGGACCCAGTCGGTCCCCGCCAGCGGCACCTCGGCCAGCGGCACCTCGGCCAGCGGCACCTCGGCCAGCGGCACCTCGGCCAGCGCCGCCGCCTCGACGGTGAGCGCGACGAGGTCCTCGGGTTCGAGGCGGCGCACGTCGCTCTTGCCGCAGGCGCGGGCGAGCATCGTCGTCTCCATCGCCAGCGCTCGCAGGTAGGTGGCCACAGGCGACGTGCCTGACGTGCCCGACGTGCCCGACGTGCCGGTCACGGTCGACCACCCCCGATGTGTCTCACCACATGAACCATCGTCAACTGACATTCGACGAGAGAACGATGTCGGAGGAACGGCGCCGCAGTAACGATCCCGTAACGTTCCGCTCCGGGGAACACTGCGGGACGGACGACGGCGAGACGCGCAGGCCCCCTGCGCCCCTTGACCGGTCTGGGCGCGGTCTAGGCGCTCGGATCGAGGGTGTCCCGCGAGGTGCCACCGGAGGGACGGGGTACCACCGGCGCCTCGGTCCGGTCATGCGGAGCGGACGGAGCGGACGCAGCTGCGGCGGACGCAGGCGGCTGCGAGGATCGTTCCCGGGCCTGCGCAAGGGCGGCCTTCGCGTCGTAGCGGATCAGCGCGGGTACCGCAGCCGTCACCAGCAGCAGGCAGCCGATGCCGGCCAGCCCCCCGCTGATCACGGAGAACGCCGGCGAGGTGACCGCCGCGACGCTGCCGGCCTCCAGATCCCCGAGCCGTGGCCCGCCGGTGACGACGACGAGGAACACGCCCTGCAGCCGCCCGCGCATCTCGTCGGGGGTGGCGACGTTGAGGATCGCGTTGCGCAGGATGGCGCTGACCATGTCGGCGGCGCCCGCGAGCGCCAGCAGCGCCAGGCCGAGCGCGATGTCATGGGCCAGGCCGAAGCCGGCGATCGCCCCGCCCCACAGGACGATCGAGACCACCACCGCGAGCCCCTGGCGGCGGACCCCGCCGAGCGGGCCGGACAGCCCGGCGGCGAGCAGGGAGCCGACCGCGACCGCCGAGTACATCGCGCCCGCCGTCGCGCTCCCCCCACCGAAGCGGCCCTCGGCGAGCGCCGGGAACAACGCCCGCGGCATCCCGAACACCATCGCGATGAGATCGACCACGAAGGTCATCAACAGCACCGGCTGCCCGCGCAGGAATCGCAGCCCCTCGGCGACGCTGGCCACCCCCGCGCCGCGCCCGCCGCCGCGCGGTGNCATCGCCGCTAGCCGGGCCAGCCCGTACAAGGGGGCGGCGAAGGTGACCAGATCGACCGCATAGGCAACCGAGAAGCCGCCGGCGGCCACCGTCACGCCGGCGATGAGCGGGCCGAACACCCCGGCAGCGGTGCCGCCGATCTGGGCCAGGGCGCTGGCGGCCGGCAGGTGCTCGAGCGGGATCAGGTTGGGCGTCATCGCCCGGCGTGCCGGCTGATCGGCGGCCAGCAGCGCGGACTGCACGGCGACCAGGCACATCAGCGGCCAGGCGGCGTCGTCGACGGCGCCGACGAGAGTCAGCAGCAGGAACGCCGCCGAGACCACCGCCAGCCCACCAGAGGTGATCATCGCGAGGCGGCGGCGGTCGACCGCGTCCACGATGGCGCCGCCGAACAGCCCGCCGGCGACGAGCGGCACCAGCGCCACCAGGCTGACCAGGCCGACCTGGAACGACGAGCGGGTGACGGCGAAGACCTGCAGCAGCACCGCGGTGGCCGTGATCTGGGAACCGAGGGCGGAGATCGTCTCCCCCACCCACAACCGGCGGTAGGCCGGGTACTCACGCAGGGGGGAGATGTCGGCGAGCAGCGTGGCCGGGCGCGGGGGCCGTCGGGGGGACGCCCCGTCCGACGACCGGCCAGCGCGCACCCGCGTCCCCTCCGCTCAGCCGATCCGCCGCTCAGCCGATCCGCCGATCCGCAGCTCGGCGGCCGCCGGTCCGGGCAGCACGCACGCTACCGTGCCCGGTTGGTCAGCCGCCCATGGTTCCGGGCGTGCGAGGACGGCCCCGGCCGGCCGCCCGTGGGCACCGACCGGGGCCGCCGTCGCGCGGACCGTCGACGGTCAGAGCTTGCGGTAGCGGGCCTCGAAGAACGAGTAGACGCCGAACAGCGCCAGGCCGATCGCACACACGGTGAGCAGCCACTGGCCGTACGCCTGCCCGGCGAGGGTCTTCAGCGTGCCGTCGAGGCCCTTGGCCTCCTTCGGGTCGAACTCGATCGCCGCCTTGGTCACGAACACGCCGGCGAGCCCGAACACGATGCCGCGCACGATGTAGCCGACGAGACCCGCGGGCTTGGCGATCTTACGGGCGAGCGCGCCCATCTCCCCGGTCTTCAGCTTCTCCTCGAACTTCCGCTTCGCCCCACGAATGATCATGCCGATGCCGATGCCGACGACCACGAGGCCGACGATGCCCACGAGCACCCGGCCGGCGTCGTTGCGCATGACCCGCGCCGTCCAGGGCGCCGGCTCGCCGGACCCGCCGCCGCCCGAGACGAGGAAGCTGATCGTGCTACCGGCGATCACCAGGTAGATGACGCCACGTGCCGCGGAGACCACCCGCTTCGCGGTCCGCTTCTTCTCGCCGTTCTCGTCCTGGACACCGACCGCGGCCTCGAGCAGCCGCCAGGCCGCGTACCCGAGGAAGCCGATGACCATGATGACCAGGACCGTGGACCCGAACGGCTTGTCCTTGATCTCCCCGAGCGCACCGTTGCGGTTCGTCTGGGCGTTGCTCAGTCCGAAGGCCACCTGGAGGGCAAGCACCCCGATGAGGACGTAGACCAAGCCCCGCCCCGCGAGTCCGATGCGGGCCGTGATGTCGACCGTCCGGCTGTGGCGAGCCCGGCGCGCCGCGCCCTTCGCCTGGCTGCCAGCGTCGCCGCCGCTGGTGACGGCGTGCCGCAGCCGGCCGCCGGTCTGCACCGACACAGTGATCACTCCCTCGGACCATGGGATCGGTTGATCCGGGTGGAGCGATGCCCGGCCGGGGGCGCACAAAACCGGTGCGCACAAAACCGGACGAGGCGCGTTCAGGCCGACGTCGGCACCAGATACCGAAGCAGCACCACATCGTCGAGTTGTCGGACCTCGGCCAGCCGCAGCGGGGAATGGACGTTCTGCGGGAAGGCCCCAGGGCCGACGAACGCCGGCGCGTCCCGCTCGCCGACGAAGAACGGGGCGACGGCGAGGTGGAGCTCGTCGACGAGGCCGGCGGTGAGGAAGGCGGTGTGCACCGAGGTTCCCCCCTCGACCAGCAGGCGGCGCACGCCCCGGTGGGCGAGGTCGGCGAGCATCTCGGCAACGTCTATCTCGGCAACGTCCACCCGCGGCCGACCGGGCAGGTCGACGACGCTCACCCGCCCGCCGGGACCAGGTCCGCCCGCCCCCGCCGCCCCATCGGCGATGGGCGCCGGGAGGACTCGGGTGTGGTCGATGGCGGCGCCGGGCGGCGCCACGGACCAGGATGGCGGCGGTGCGGCGCTGCCGGCGCGCCGGTAGACGAGCGTGTCGACCGGGTCGGTGCCGAACAGGCGGGAACGCGGATCGAGGTCGCCGCCGCCGGAGAGCACCACCTTGACCGGCGTCGGCGGCAGGCCCGCGGCGACCCGCGCGGCGCGACGATGCTCGGCGCGCACGGCGAGACGGGGGTTGTCCCGCCGGACGGTCGCGGCGCCGACGAGGATCGCGTCGCACCCGGCGCGCACCTCGTCGACCCGATCGAGGTCCGCCGGCCCGGAGAGGATCAGCCGCGCATCCGAGCAGTCGTCGATCCGGCCGTCCAGCGACATCGCGCAGCTACAGATCACGTAGGGGCGCCCCACCGCCGTGCGCTCGCCGTCCACGCGCGTCAGCATGGCATGCCGGTCGGGAGCGGCCGCGGGCCTGCCGCGGCACGGGACTACCGTGACCTGCTGTGCGGATCGCGACGTGGAACATCAACTCCGCGAAGGCCAGGCAGGCCCGGCTGATCGAGTGGCTGGACCGCGCCGGACCGGACGTGGTGTGCCTGCAGGAGACGAAGCTGTCGGACGACGCCTTCCTCGAGCTTTTCGACGAGGACCTGTTCCGGCGTGGCTATCGGGTCGCCCATCACGGCGACGGCCGGTGGAACGGCGTGGCGATCCTGTCGCGGGGCAGCCTCGACGACGTCGTGCGGGGCCTGCCGGGCGGGCCGGGCTTCCCCGACCCCGAACCTCGCGCGATCGCCGCGACCTGCGACGGCATCCGGGTCTGGTCGTTGTACGTGCCGAACGGGCGCACCGTCGACGACCCGCACTACGCCTACAAGCTGTCCTGGCTGGCCGCGCTGCGCGACGTCGTCACCGCGGAGGTGGCCCGGGGCCCGCTGATGACCCTCGGCGACTTCAACATCGCCCCGACGGATGCCGACGTGTGGGACGTCGCGCAGTTCGAGGGCGCCACGCACGTCACATCGGCCGAACGCGCCGCCCTCGGGGAGCTCGTCGACGCCGGTCTCGTCGACGTCCTGCGTACCCGCTGGCCCGACGACGTCGTCTACACCTACTGGGACTACCGCCAGCTCTGTTTCCCGAAGAACTTCGGCATGCGCATCGACCTGACGCTGGCGTCCGCCGACGTCGCGGGCCGGGTGCGCGCGGTGTGGGTGGATCGGGCGGCCCGCAAGGGGACCGGAACCAGCGACCACGCGCCGGTCATCGTCGACCTGGATGTCGCCCCGGACGGGGACGTGGGCCCCATGGTGCCGCCGCCGTCGAGCCGCGGCTCGACGGGCCGCGGCCGTTCGTCGTCCACCGGCGACTCGCTGCGCCGCTGACGCCGACGCGGGCCCGGGAGGTCATGCGCCCCGGGCCCGACGCCGCGGCGGGCCGGGGTGCGGAGGGACTCGCACCCCGGGTGCGCCGTCACGCGGCCGGCGTGTTCGCGGACTCGGCCCGGCCGCCCTCACTCTGCGCCGTGGGCTGCGCCGACACGGCCGGAACCTCGCTCGGCTGGGCCGGCGCGACCTCGACCGGCTTCGCGACGGCGGCCGGCGCGTGGTCGCCGCTCGCCGCGGTGACCGCGATGCGGGTCGCCTTCGGCTCGACCGCCGCGCCCGCGAGCCGGACGGTCAGCACGCCCCGGTCGTAGCCCGCGGAGATCCGCGAGGCGTCGACCCGCTCGGGGAGCTGGAACTCCCGGCGGAAGCTGCCGGACCAGCTCTCGCGGTGGACGCGACCGGCGTGTTCCCGCTCGCGCTGCCCACCGCGCCGGCCGCGGACGACCAGGCGGCCACGGTCGATCTCCACGACCACGTCGTGCTCCACGTCTACCCCGGGCAGCTCGAGGTTGATCAGCACGTCCTCGCCCTCGGTGACGACGTCGGCCGAGGGAACGGCGAGCTCCGCGCTCTGGGAGCGGCCGGCGAGCGCCGGGCGCCGGGTACCCCACGCGCGCCGAACGATCTCGTCGAACTCCCGGTCCATCCGCCCCAGCGCCGCGAACGGGTCCCACAGGTAGGTGCTCACAAGGGCCTCCCTCGTCTTGATCGATCTCTGGGTGTCACGGCGGGCCGGGCCGCCCCGAGGCACATCCCGGCGATCCTTCGCCGTGAGGCCTCGGCTTTCAGCTCGTCCGTCGTTCACAGTTCATGAGTCTAGGACGCTCAAGCTTCGGGATGCAAGTCTCGGCAGCACTTCTGGTGCAGAGTGACACAGGTGACAGCGAGGCTGCGATCTCGCGGCCGCGGTCGCCGGGGCGACCTCCACGATCGTCCGCGGGGGTACCCGGACCCCGCCGCTGCGGCATCGCGCCCGGCCCGTTCGGGCTGCCCGAGAAGTGCTCGCCCCTCCCCGGGCGGGGGCGGGGCGGCGAGGGGACGCCGGCGCGGCCCGCGTACCCGGAACAACCCGCGCATCCGGTCAGGCGCGCGGAAGCCCATCACCCGCCGCCGGTGGACTCCGAGGAGCCGGACCGGCGGACACGCCGACCGGCTGGAGCGCCAGGCCCCGACCGGGCGGCCCCGGGTGCCGTGACGCGCCCATCGGGAGAATGCCCGACGAGCGCAGATCAGCACCGGGTGACCGGTTCGCGCCGTAGCCGGAATACCCGGCAAGACCAGCAAATCCTTACGGAGTGGAGAAACGTCGACCCCGATTACGAGCGGGTAAACCGACACTTCCGTCAAGGTTACGAGGGGTGGCGACAAGTAAGCCACACCATCGTGGTATAAAGTCCCACGCTATACCGGACTGCATGCTGGGGAGGCTGTTCGTGTACCTCGAGCGAACGGTTGCAGCGCCGCACGTGTTTCGTTGGCGGAGTCGCCCAGAACGACCCACTCCCGTCAGGCGGCATCCCGCCGACAGCCCCGCCCGTCCGTCGCCGCGGCGACGGCCCTTCGGGGCGTTTCCGACGGACCGCCTGGTCGCGCGCGACTGACGATCCCACGATCGGCGAGAGTCACGTGGTCGAGGGTCATCTGGCACGGACCGATGGCGCCGGCAGCACAGAGGACAAGGAGTGGCATTGAACGAGAGCGATCGGCGCGCGGCTCTGGCGGTCGCGACGCCCGGAGGTGACGTCCCCTTCCCCGCGTTGGACTTCGATCATCTACCGGCCTCGGTGGTCAGCCGGTTCCGCGAGGTCGCCACGCACCTGCCCAACACCCCGGCGGTGGTGTCCCCGGGCGTCACGATGACGTTCGCCGAGACCGACCGCCGCACGGACGACATCGCGGTGGCCGTGCTGGGGCGCCTCGACGCGACCGAGGACGGCCCGGTGGCGACGCTGCTTCCGCACGGGGTCCCCGGGCTGCTCGGCGTGCTGGCGGCGATGAAGACCGGCCGGCCCGTCGTCCCGCTCGATCCGATGGTGCCGGCCGAGCGGATGGCTCAGATCATCCGTCAGGCCGGCTGCGTCGCGCTGATCACTGACCTGAGCGACGGCTCCGTCGCCCGCTCCACGGTGGGCCTGCGGCCGGTGGGGTCGCCGGACGCGCAGGCGGCCGCCGTGGCGACGGTCGATCCGAAACCGCTGCTGGAGCTGCTGGCCGGCAACGGTCCCCGGCTGGTGCTGGACCTCGCGGCCGCGGCCGGCGACGGCGCCGAGTGGATCGCCGCCAACGGGGCCGACGCGGTCTGGTGGCCCGAGCCGCAGCTCACCGACCCGGCCTGCATCGTGTTCACCTCCGGCTCCACCGGCGCACCCAAGGGCGTCGTCTGGACGCACGGCACATTCCTGTGCGATGCCTATGCCGGCGCGCAGCGCCTCGGCTTCGGGCCCGGCGACCGGTTGGCGCTGGTGCTGCCGTACTCGTTCGCGGCGGGGATCACCGTAGTCGTGTTCGGCCTGCTCAACGGCGCGGGCCTCTACGCCTACGACCCACGGTCGGCGGGGCTGCCCGGTCTCGGTGACTGGATCAACGCCCAGCACCTGACGGCGTTGCAGACCACCCCGTCGCTGCTGCGGGCGTTGCTCGGCGCGCTCGAACCGGACGAGATCCTCGCCGACCTGCGGATCGTCACCACCTGCGGGGAGGCCGCGTACGGCCGCGACATCGCCGCGCTGCGCCCGCACGTGCCGGCGTCCTGTACCTACGTGAACTGGTCTGGTGCCTCCGAGATCGCCTCGCTGGGCTTCTTCGAGATTGCGCCGGACGCGCCGGTGCCCGCGGGCACCGTGCCGGCGGGGCTGCCCGCGCCGGGCAAGGAGGTGGTGTTCCGCCGCGAGGACGGCACCATCGCCGGGCCCGGCGAGTCGGGCGACGTCGAGGTGACCTCGGCGTACCTGTCCGCGGGCTACTGGGGCAGCCCGGAGCTGACGGCGGAGAAGTTCACCCCGCGCCCGGACGGCCGGACCACCTGCCGCACCGGCGATCTCGGCCGGTTCGAGCCCGACGGCACGATGGTGCTGCTCGGCCGGCGCGACGCCGCGGTGAAGATCCGTGGGTACCTGGTGGAGCCGAGCGAGGTCGAGGCGGCCCTGCTGAACTCCCCGGAGATCGCCGAGGCGGTGGTCACCGCGGTGACCACCGGGGTACAGAACCGCCTGGTCGCCTACGTCGTCCCAGCGGTGAACGGCAACACGCTGTCCCCGGTGCGCATCCGCCGAGCGCTGCGCGAGCGGCTGCCGGTCTGGATGGTGCCCACGACGATCGTGGCGCTGGCGGAGATGCCCCGCAACGAGCGCGGCAAGGTCGACCGCGGCGCACTGCCGCCCCCNCCCGCGGCCCCCGCCGGGTCCGCCCGGCCGCGGACCCAGTGGGAGATCGTCGTCGCCGACATCTGGACCCGGGTCCTGGACCTGGAGGAGGTGGGGATCGAGGACGACTTCATGGAGCTCGGCGGCGACTCGCTCGCCGCCAACGAGCTGCTCACCCTCGTCGGCGAGAAGCTCGGGGTCTCCCTGCCGTCGTCGGCCCTGGTCGACTCCCCCACGCTCGGCGCCTTCGCCCGGACGGTCTCGCTGGCCCAGCAGGCCGGCCCCCGCCACCCGACCGTCGTGCCGCTGCGCACCACCGGCTCGCGCCCGCCGCTGTTCTGCTTCGCCGGAGCCGGTGCGCTCGCGCTCGGCTTCCACTCGCTCGCCCGCCGGCTCGGCGACGACCAGCCGGTCTACGCCTTCCAGGCACACGGTCTGGAACGGCGCGGCTTCCCCGACTGGAGCGTGGAGAAGACCGCCCGCCGCCACCTGGAGATCATCCGGATCATCGCACCGCGGGGCCCCTACCTGCTGGCCGGGCACTCCCTCGGCGGTCTGATCGCGATGGAGATCGCCCAGCAGCTCGCCGCGGCCGGTGACGAGGTCGGCTTTCTGTCGATCATGGACACCTACATGCCGTCCTCCCTGCGGATCACGCCCGGCGAGGAGGACGGCGCAGCGCCGGCCGCCGACACCGCGAACGGAGCCGGCGCGCCGGTGACGCCCGGCGGTGCGCAGGAGCACGCCCGTACCTACCGCCACCGGCTGACGCGCTTCACCCAGCGGCTACTGCCGGAGCAGCGGGCAAACTTCACCAACATCGCGACGCTGAAGAAAATGGTGCAGATTCCGCTGACCGGAGTGGTGCAGTTCGGCGGAATGGAGCAGTTCGACGTCTTCTTCAATCACGGCAGGCTACTCGAGCGTTTCTACCGGCCGCAGCCGTGGGCCGGCCGGACCCTCGTCTACCGATCGGCCGAAAATCCGGACTCGGAGGACGCCTGGTCGGCTTTTCTCACCGGCAGCCACGACACGCACTATGTCCCTTGTGAACATTTTTATCTGCTTCGGGAACCGCATGTCATAAAGATCTCCGAGCATTTCCAGGCGGAGATCGACCGAGTGGTGGCCGAGCAGGCGGCTCGGCGCTGAGCCGTCGGTCTCGCCCGTCCGGGCGACGGTCAGGGACCACCGTGTCCTTCCGGCCGTGTCCCCCGGCCGCACCCGGTGGCCAGGTCCCGGCACCGCCCGTGGCCGGGCGGTGCCGGGAGGCCACCAGCCAGCCGCCCGGCTAGCGGCGGTCGGCGGCGTAGGTCACGCGGACGTCGGTGAAACCCAGCGCCCCGAGCAGACCGCGCAGCATGGCGGTCGTGTTCTTCTTGCCCAGCTCGATGACCTGACCGTCGGTCCTGGCCGCGTCGGTCATCTTCGACGAGGCCTTCTGATACAGCCCCTTGTCGCTGCTGACCCCGCCGAGCAGGCCGCCAACCCGGTCCAGCGCACCGCGCTGGCGGGCGACCACGTAGCTGTGGTCGAGGTCCAGCACCGGCGTGGACAGGGTCGGGTTCGGCAGCTCGATGGTCACCGATCGGCGGTCCGGCGAGACGGTGACGGCGTCGGCGTCGAGGTGGCCGAAGTCGACCGTCGAGTCGACCGTGCCGACCCCCACGAACAGTGTGCGCTCCCCCTTCAGCGCCGCCGGGATCCACCTGGTGTCGTCCTCGAGATCGACGACGACCTCGAAGTGGGCGCCGGCGGCGTGGTAGGAGCTGAGGTCCTCCAGCGAGCGCAGCACCGCCGGGGAGCTGCGGTCGATCGTCCGCTCCTTGAACGGGTTGAGGCTGGGCCGCCACCCGGCCACCACCGCGATCAGGCCGACGACGAGCACGGCGAGCAGGATGGTGGCGATCAGCCGCAGCGGGCTGAAGCGGGACGGCAGGGAGCGCAGGGTCCGGTTCGAGCGGGTGGGCCGGTCCGTGCCGGGCTCGTCGTTCATGGCGCAAGATGTACCCGAAANCCCCGGTAACCACGCCGATTGTCGGCGTTACGACCGCCCGCCGGTGATCGCCGCCGGCTCGCTGGTGCGCGCCAGGATGATCGCGGTGCGATCGTCGCCCTGCCGGCCCGGGGCATGCCGGCGCACGGCGTCGAAGGCGGCGTCGAGCAGGCCCACCGGGGTGCGGCCGGGGTCGCGCAGGATCTCCGCGATCAGCCGGTGCGCGCCGAACTGGCGACCGGCGGCGTCGCGCGCCTCGACCAGCCCGTCGGTGTAGGCGATGAGCGCGTCCCCCGGTTCGAGGTGCAACGTCCGGATCTCCCACGCGCCGGGCGCGGCGAGCAGGCCCGACATCAGCGGCCCCGTCGGGGGCAGCCGCACGATCTGGGCGGCGGGGTGCCGGCGGTTCCCCTTCGGCGCGGGCGCCTGGTTCGTCGGCCTTCGGCGCGCGCCGGCCGCCGGCCCCACGATCGCGCTGACGCTCACCGACGGCCGGGGCCCCGCGACGCCGGCGTCCCGCTTGCGGGCCGGGTCCGCAGCGTCGACCACCGCGTCGACCCTGGCATCGTCGACCCTGGCATCGTCGACGGCGCCGGCCGGCGGGGTGGGCGGCGCGGCGGGGTGGGGAATGGCCGGCGGGGCGGCCGGCGCGGCCATCGCCCAGGCAGGCCCGGCCCGGCGCAGCAGCAGCGCGTCCGGGTGGCCGGCGTTGACGTAGTGCAGTTCCCCGCTGCGTGGATCGACGACGGCGATGATGGCGGTGGCGAACATCTCCTCGGTCTCGCCGAGGTTCTCCACCGCCCATTCCACCGCGGCGGCCGGGCCAGCGCCGGTGGACAGCGCGGCGTCGAGGAGCTGCTTGAGTCGCAGGGCGAAGACGCCCGCTGCGGCGCCGTGGCCCGAGACGTCGCCCACGACCACGGCGACGCGTCCGTCGGGCAGCTCGAAGGCGTCGTACCAGTCCCCCGCAAGCTCCCCCTGGGCCGGATCGACCCGTCCGTGCAACATCAGCCCGCGGGCTCGCAGCAGTGAGGGGGTGAGCGCGTCGCGCAGAGCGATAACGGCGGGCCCCTGCTGCGCCAGGGCCTCCCAGGACCGCTCGTTCTGCCGCACGAGGCGCACGAGCTGGGCACGCATCGTCTCGACGTCCGCCGCCAGCGCCACGATCTCCGCCGGGCCCACCGAGGGGATCCGCGTGTCGTATCGCCCGGCCGCCACGGAGTTGACCGAGCGTTGCAGGGCGCCGATCGGGCGCAGCAGCCAGCGCCGCAGCACGATCATGATCGTCACCAGGACACCGAGGATGACGAACATCGCGCTGGCCAGGGAGCTCAGCAGCAGCACGGACGAACTCTCGACCCGGCCGGACGCCTCGACCTGCTCGCGGTCGATCTGTCCGGCGAGGCGGGCGGCCTGGCGGCGCAGTTCGTCGAAGTCGCGGCGGGCGTTCGCGCGGACTATGCCGGCGGCCCCGGCCACGTCGCCGCGGGCCATCGCGGCCAGCTCCGGCTCGACGACCTCGCGCCGCCAGGTCCCGTAGGCGACGTCGACCCGGGTCCGCTGCGCCCGCAGGTCGGGGAAGTCGGCCAGCAGGTCGTCCAGCCGCGCGTTGAGCGCGGGGACCGAACGCCGGGAGTCGTCGAACGGCTCCAGGAAGCCGCGGTCACGGGTGACGATGTAGCCACGCAACGCGCTTTCCTGATCGACGAAGTCGGCGAGGAGCATCGCGGTGGTCGTGGCCGCGGGGTCCAGGTGCTTTCCCCGTTCGGAGGCGGCGTGCCGCGACCGCAGGGCAGAGGCCACGGCCAGCACCAGCATCACGATGATCGCGATGCTGGCAAGCAGCGTCAGCGTCCGGATGCCGCGCCGGAGGCCAGCCGTTTCGCCCACGCCAGGATTGTCGTCCACTCGTCGGGGGCGGGTTGTGTCGGGTGACGGGCGTCCCGCGTCCCTGGTGTCCTGTCGGTCGTCCGGCGGGCAGCCCCGGCCTGCAACCCGACGGGTCCGGCGCGCCCGCCAGCCGAAGGAAAGCGATCCGAGCGACCGGAACATGCCGGCGGTACCGCCACGTCGCGTCCAAAAAGGCGGCCAGGTCACTGGCGGTACGAAAAACGAAGTCGGTCAGGAAATCCAGCTAAAAAGGCTGATTTGCTCGTCCACGCCGAGCCTCGGCGCGTGACGAGGTCAACCGGCGGGANAACACAGGTTGAAGCCGCGGAGCTGGAACCCGGCCCACAGGCTGGTCGTTGACATTCGTGGACGTGCCGCCCCCTGACTTTCGCGGGTGCGCGTCACCCGACCGGGCCGCGAGCGCTCACGGACTGCCCCGGTCGCACTCCCCGACGCTCGCCGTTGCAGGGCGCCCCCTGCGGCGGGCATCCGACACCCAGGGTGGGAGCAGCACCACGATGACTTCCGGTTCGGCCACCGACCCGGCCCACGCGAACCACGACCCGGCCCACGGGACGGCCGCCTCGCCGACCGTCATGGACGGTACGGCGGGCCTGGCCCGCGCCGACACGGCGATCTGGACCCGCGGGCTGACCAAGCGCTACGGCGCCCGGCGCGCCGTGGATCATCTCGACCTCCAGGTGCCCCGCGGGGCCCTGTCCGGCTTCGTCGGGCCAAACGGCGCCGGCAAGTCCACCACGCTGCGGATGCTGCTGGGCCTCATCCGGCCCTCGGCCGGCCACGGCCACGTCCTGGGCGAGCCGATCACCGAGCCGGACCGCTACCTGCACCGGGTCGGCGCGATGATCGAGGGCCCGACCTTCCACCCGGGCCTGTCGGGCCGGCGCAACCTCGATCAGCTCGCGATCCTGCGCGGCATCGGGGGCTGGCAACGGGCCCTCCGACAGCGCCGCGTCGAGGAGGTGCTGGGGCAGGTGGGCCTGGGCGAGCGGGCCGACGACCGGTTCAGCACGTACTCGCTCGGCATGAAGCAGCGCCTGGGCATCGCCGCCGCCCTGCTACCCGACCCGTGCCTGCTCATCCTGGACGAGCCGACCAACGGTCTGGACCCGGCGGGCATCCGGGAGATCCGGGCGCTGCTCGGCCAGCTCGCCGGCGGGGGGATGACCGTCTTCGTCTCCAGCCACCTGCTCACCGAGGTCGAGCAGATCTGCGACCACCTCGTCATGATCAACGGCGGGCGGATGCTGTTCCAGGGCCACGTCACCGACCTGCTCGCGGCCGAGGATCCCCGCATCGTGATGATCCCCGAGCACGATGCCGACGCGCGCCGGCTCGCCGGGCTGCTCGGCGACGAGGGACTGCGCGTCGAGATCGATCTGCGCAACGGTCCTCCGGACGCCTCGGCCACCCGGGGCCGCCGGCCGGTCGTCACCGCGCACGCCCCGGAGGGACTGGCCGCCCACCTCAACCGGCTCGCGATGCGCGCCGGCATCACCCTGCGCTCGCTGCGCACCCACCGACCCAACCTGGAGGAGACTTTTCTGCGCGTCACCGGAGAGATCGACGGCGACCTGGTCCGTACCGCCCAGGCCGGGCAGGAGCCGGATGGGAGCGTGCCGCCGCCCGTGGGCGCCGGGCTCGACCCGGCCCACAGCCGCGGGGGTGCCACATGATCGCGGCATTTCGGGCCGAATGGGTGCCCCTGCTGCGGCCCCGGTTCCTGCTGGGCACGCTCGGTGCCGTGGTCGCGTGCGCCCTCCTCGGCACCGTGCTGACCTTCTTCTCGGTCGGGCACCGGGACTTCGACGGCGATCCGGTCACCGCCGCCGCCCTGTCCCGGCCGGACGGCCTGCTCCAGGGCGTGCAGGCCGTCAGCATCCTGCTGGGGGTGGTGGCGCTGTCGGTCGTCGCCGCCTCGCTGGCCGGTGACCACAGTCACGGCACCCTGCGCAACCAGCTCGTCGCCCGGCCCCACCGGGCCCGGCTGCTCGCCGGGAAGCTGCTCGCCCTGGCGGCCTTCGTCGTCCTGATCGTCGCAGCGGCCACGGCCGTCTCGGTGGGGCTGTCGTTCCTGCTCGCGCCGACCCGGGGGGTGTCCACCGCCGCCTGGAGCAGTGGGGCGGGACTGGTCGAGCTCGGCACCGGCTTCGTCAACCTGTGCCTCGGCTCGCTGGGGTACGCGGCGATCGGGGCGTTGGCCGCGATCCTGCTACGCGGGCCGGCGGCCGCGATCGCCGTCGCGCTCGCCTACGCGCTTCCGGTGGAGATGCTGATCGCGCGCATCTACCGCCCGGCGCGCTCGTGGCTGCCGGTGCAGCTCATGCAGGAGATCGCCACCGGCGGCGCCGCCGACCCCATGCCCTACGCCGACGCCCTGCTGCGCGGGGTGGTCTACGCCGGCGTCATGGTGCTGCTCGCCCTGATGGTCTTCCGGCGGCGAGACATGACCGCCTGAGACGTCAGGGGCCGAAGACGTCAGTGGCCGAAGACGTCGGAGTCCAGGGCGTCGGCCTCGCCGGCGGCCCCGCGGTCCAGGCCGGAGATGGCCGCGATCTCCTCCGCGGTCAGGCTGAAGCCGAACACGTCGATGTTCTCGGCCAGCCGGGCCGGGCTGGCCGACTTCGGCACCGCCACCACGCCGAGCTCGACGTGCCAACGCAGCACGATCTGCGCGGGTGTGCGGCCGTGCGCGGCGGCGATCCGGGTGATGACGGGTTCGTCGAGCAGGCCGGTGCCGGCACCCAGCGGGCTCCAGGCCTCGGTGACGATGCCGTGCTCGGCGTGGTAGGCGCGGACCGCGCCCCGACCCAGCCGCGGATCGAGCTGGATCTGGTTGACGTCCGGGGCCACCCCGGTCTCGGCCAGCAGCCGGTCCAGGTGGGTCGTCTTGAAGTTCGACACGCCGATGGCCCGCACCTGACCATCCTTCACCAGGTCGACGAGGCCCTTCCAGGCGGCGACGTACCGGTCCCGCCACGGGTTGGGCCAGTGGATGAGCAACAGGTCGACGTAGTCGAGGCCCATCCGCCGGGTGCTCTCCGCGGCCGCCCGGCGCACTCCCCGCACGCTGTGTGAGCGCTTGTTGAACTTCGTGGTGACGAACAGCTCNTCGCGGGCCACCCCGGCGGCGCGCAGGCCGGCGCCGACCCCCTTCTCGTTGCCGTAGTTGTGGGCGGTGTCGATCAGCCGGTAGCCCAGCCCGATCGCCTGTTCCACGACGCCCTGGACCGCGCGGTCGTCCAGCGGCCAGGTCCCGAGCCCGAGCTGGGGCATCCGGGCGCCNTGCGCGAGGGGGACGGTGGGAACGGGCGAAGGCGGCACGGCGCGCAGACCTTTCTGTCACGATGAGGCAGACCCAGCGAGCGGGCCCGGACGCGCGGGGAGCAGACTGCCAGCATGAGTGCCGCCAGGGACGACAGACTCGCCGTGCAGCTACCCGAGGACTCGGCGGGCGTCATCCGTTCCGCCGCGGAGGGNGAGGGCCTGTCCCTCGAGGACTTCGCCGTCGAGGCGATGAAGCGGTACGCCCAGGAGGTGCTGGCCGACCGGCGGCTGTTCCGCGTGCCGGACACGGACTGGGGCGCGTTCGAGGCGCTGCTCAACGAGCCGCCGGCCGACACCCCGAGGCTGCGCCGGCTGCTGGACGACGAGCCGGGCGCGGAGTAGTCCGCCACCGCCCACCGCCTCCCGACCGCGTCCCCGACCCGGCAAGAAGGATGTCACGCAGTGCCCCTGACCAAACCCGCGGCCCTGACCGAGGCCATGGATCGCACGACCTTCAACAGCGGGGACGACCTGCTTGACGGTTGGCTGCGGCATCGCGCCCTCGAACATCAGCAGGATCGGACCACGAACACGTTCGTGATCCTCGATGCCGACCGGATCGCCGGCTACTACTGCCTGGCGACGGCCGCAGTGGAACGCATCCCCGGCTCGCGCCGACGCTCGCGGCGGCCGACCGAGCCGGTCGCGGCGATGTTCGTCGGCCGGCTCGCCGTCGATCTGCGCTACCAGGGCCGTGGGATCGGCGCCCGGCTCGTCCGCGACGCGGTGATGCGCTCACTCACCGTACACCGGATGGTCGGGCTACCCCTGCTGCTCGCCCATGCGATGCGGGAACCCGGGCGCGCCTTCTACCGCCATGTCGGCTTCCGCGACGCCCGGTTCGATCCCTACCTGCTGGCGCTGCCGCTGCGCGCTGTGGCCGGCGGCTGAACCCTTGGCCGTCGCCCTCAGTCGTCGCCCAGCAGGACGTCCAGGTCGACCCGCATCAGCCACTGGTCGAGCTTGAACGGCGGGTACGGCCAGGGCAGACCGTCGAGCACCATCTGGTTGACGGGCAGCCACAGGCTGCGCCGCAGCGGGTCGACCGCGCCGCGGCGCACCCCGACGTAGCGGGTCGACGGACCGCGCAGCATGTTCAGGCCCACGTCGATGGGCGGCTCGGTGCGGAAGGTCATCCGTGCGCCGCGCCCCGCCGGCCGCACGACCTGCACCAGGCCGTCGAGGCCGGCGAGCAGGACGGCGCCGGTCCGCGGGTCGAGGGTGATGCTGCGGACCAGCCCGCCCTGGTCGGTGCCGGCCACCAGATAGTCGGGCTGGTTCGCGATGCCCCAGGTGTCCGTCGGCCAGTTGCCGGTCGCCGGCGCGCGGGTCACCAGGCCGCGCTCGCGGCCGAGCTTCGGGTAGACGGCCACGGTCTCGGCGTGCAGGCCGTCACTCTTCGTCCGCGCCACGTAGAGCGTGCCGTCCGCGCCGAAGACGGCGGATTCCATCCGGGAACCGTCCTGCACGGCGCGCACCGCGGTGCTGCACGGGGTGATGGTGCCGCGGGACGCCGAGTAGGAGAACTCCTGGATCGGGAACGGCTGCGTGCTGTAGTCCAGGCCCCGCACATCGCTGATCAGGACGAACCGCTCGTCGTCCGGTTCGCTGGTCGGATCTGCGACGACCTCCCGCGGGTTGACGACCAGCGCGATGCCCAACGGCCGGACCTGCGGATACTGCCAGTGCGCCAGGACCCGGCCGGCCGAGTCGACGACGAGCAGCGCCCCGTTGTCGGTTCCGCCGCCGCCGGCGCCCAGGTACTGGGCGATGACCAGGTGCCCGCTGCGTGGCAGGCGGGCGATGGACGCCGGCCCGCGCGAGGAACGCGGCTGCAACGGCGTGAGCGGCGGGAAGGCCTGTGCGGCGAGGGACGGCGAGGCCGTCGTGGCGAGCTGCTCCGCCGTCCAGGACACCTGCGGGTCATAGACCCACCGCGCGGTCGGCTGGTCCCGGCGGAGCTGGCCCACGCTCGGCAGCTCCCCGTCCACGGCCGTGTTCCAGCCGTAGTACGGCATCAGCGAGGTGAACAGCACCCGTTGGGCGCCGTCCGGGCCGGGCACGACGATCACGTCGGAGGTGTCCCCGCCGCCGACGCCGCGGTAGTTCGGATCGAGCCGGGGCAGGCTCAGGCGGCCCTTCGTCGAGGGGATCACCAGCCGGGTGAACCGCTCGATGTCCGGCTCGAAGATCTCGATCTCCATGTCGGTACCGGTCAGCTTCGACTGGTCGTCGGAGAACGGCGTGGTCGTCATGAACACGGTGCCGTCGGCCGACACCGCAGAATTGAACGCGGCCTGGCCGGGGCCGAAGCCCCACCCGGGCACCTCGGTGACCCGGACGGTCGTCTGGCCGCCGTCGAAGTTGCCGAAGCTGCCGGGCGCGCCGTAGATGGTCAGCAGGTTCTCGGGCAGCTTCGTCACCGAGCCGGCCTGCACGGAGGGGCCGGCGGTGACCCCGCCGACCGGGGTGGACGGCTGGCCCTGGGGCAGGCCGCCGGGCACCGACCCCTCCGACGACAGCAGCCGCCCGGCGATGAGCCCGCCACCCGCGGCCGCGCCCAGTCCCACGGCGGTCACGAGCAGCCGGCGGCGACTGAGCCGGGTGTGCTGCGCACCCGCGGCCCTGTCGTCCTCCGCGGCCGCGGCCGGCTTGGGGGGGATCTCCGGCTGGTCGGCGCCGGGCAGGTCCGCGGCCCCGATCCAGGTGGCCTCGGCGGCACGGTCACGCCGGCCGGCGCGGTCCCGGCGGCGGGCACGGCGACCGCGTTCGGTCTGGTCGGTGTCCCCGCCGAGGAAGGCACCGGCACGACCCGGCAGGGTGTCGTGGTCGTCGCTGCTGGGGCCGCCGTCATCACCGTCGTTGGCGGTGTGGCTGCCGCGGGGGGCATGGCTGTCTCGGGGGGCATGGCTGTCTCGGGGGGCATGGTTGTCGCGGGGGGCATGGCCGCCGTCGGGAGCATGGCCCTTTCCGAAGCGGACCTGCCTGCCGATCCGGACCTGCTTGCTGCGGCCAGGCAGAGTTTCATGATCATCAGTGCCGTCGCCGAGGGCACCGCCCCGACCGGTGAGGTCACCATCCCGGGTCGCGCCGTCCCGGGTCGCGCCGTCCCGGGTCGCGCCGTCCCGGGTCGCGGGGTCCGGGGCCGCGCCGTCCCGGGTCGTGGGGTCCGGGACGCCGGTGTCCGAGGCGCGTCTGTCCGGGGCCGCGGCACCCGCAAGAGTGGCACCCGAAACGGTGGCGTGCGAAACGGTGGCGCCTGGGGCAGCGGCGGCCGGGTCGTCAGATGCGTCCGGGTCAGGGGTGCCCGGGTCAGGGGTGCCCGGGTCGGGGGTGCCCGGGTCGGGGGTGTACGGGTCAGGGGTGTACAAAGCGGCGGCGTCCGGGTCAGGGGCGTCCGGAGAAGCGGCGTCGGGACGGCTTGCTCGGTCATGGCCGTCGGGGGTGTCCCTGCCGCGACGACGGCCATGTCTGCCGACTGTGGTGCGCCCGCGCTCACCGCCGTCGGCATCCGAACGGATCTTGGCTGGCATGTGCGGTGGCCTCGCCTCTCAACGCCGGTGGGCCCTCTCGAGGCCGGAGGGTGGGGGGCCCCGGCCGAGTAGGACGACCGTACCCGACGGATTAGAACGACATATCGGACAAGGCCTTTGGACCACGCCCGTCCGGGGGCGCCTAGACCGGCGCGGGGAAGCCCTCCTCGGGCCGCGCGTCGCTGATCGACGCGGCGCCGAGCGGCGGCGCGTCCCCGCCGCCGCGCCCGTCGTCCCTGACCCTCCTGCCCGCCGCCTGCCGGTCGGCGTGGTGGAGTTGGACCACGAGCAGCCCGACCGCGAGCGCGGTCACCGACTCGGCGGCGAGCGCCGCCGTGGCCGTCGCCATCGAGCCGCCGCCCGCCGAGACCAGCGCCGCCGCCGTCGCCACCGTGGCGACCGCCAGCACCCCGACCACCCGGCGGACCCCCGCGCCGAGCAGGTAGGTGGTGAACATGAGGGTGACGGCCAGCAGCGTCATGCTCAGCGCCAGCACCCACAGGGCGGGGGCCGCACCGGTCAGGTGGGGCCCGAATACCAGGCCCAGCAGCCACTTGGCCCCGACCAGGCCGATCGCGGCGAGAAACAGGCCGGGCGCGACGACGAACGCGAGGGCCACCGCCAGGGTCGCCCCGGCCGAGCGGCCCTCCTTGCGCCGCCGCGCCGCCTCGGGCAGCAGGAAGTTGGCCACCGCCAGCCCGATGAAGACCGGCACCTTGCAGGCTGTCGAGATCGCCGCGTAGCCGCCCACCCCGTCCGTGCCCAGCCAGCCGACGATGACGACGTCCATGTTCTGCAGCAGGGCCAGCGGGATGAGCGCACCGAGCGCCACGGTGGTGTCGGCGATGACACTCTGGCGGGCGCTGGCGCGCGGGGCCGGGATCGGAATCGGGATCGGGCCGGTGGCCGGCGGAGTGCCGTCGTCGGGCAGCGGCGCCGACCACGTGCGGACGGCGGCCGGACGGGGTAGCCGCGGGGTGCGGGCGACCGCCCAGCGGGCATGCTCGGCGCCCACGATCACGCCGATGACGATGCCGAGCCCCGCGCCGTTGACCCCCATGCCCGAGACCACAAAGACGATCACCAGGCCGATCCGGACGAAGCCCTCGACCACGAAGTTCACGGCCAGCCGCTGATAGGCGCCACGGGCCTGCATCAGGCCGCGTTCCACGCACAGCAGCGTCCACAGCGCGGCCCCGATCGTGGCCTCGGCGATCGCCACCGGGTGAGGGTAGGACATCAGCGCCGCCGCCGGGCGGGACAGCGCCAGGGCGGCGACGGTGGCGACGACGATTCCGACGCCGCAGGCCCCGCGCAGCCGACGGATCCAGGACCACTGCTCGCGGCGGGTGTCCCCGGTCCCGGACGTCTCGTGCTGCACGACGGCGATGAGCAGGGCGTTCCCGGCGACCGACAGGATCAGAAAGATGCTCACCTGAACGGACACGGCGCCGTAGGAATCGGAATCGAGAGCGCGCGCGACGATCAGGTTCATCAGCAGGTTACAGCCGTTGACGAGCATGCCGGCGACCGCCAGGGCTGCCGGGCCGGCCAGCAGGCCGGACACAGCCTCTCGCGAGGGCTTCGCCATCAGTCTCCCCATCGGGAACGGAACACGTCGATCACCCGTGGCGGAACACCGGCCATGGTATGTGCCCGCCGATTTTTCCGACATCTGTAGGTTGCAGGCGAACATGCTAAGCCCTGTCGATCGAACCGAGAGGAACGCCACCGGTGATCGGAAGCCCCAGCACGCCGCACCCCGCCGGGCTCGGGGAGCACCGGTACCTGCCCACCCTCGCCGGCCGGCACGTGGTGTTCCTCAACTGGCGTGATCAGGACCACCCGCAAGCCGGGGGGGCCGAGCTGTTCTGCCAGTCGATCGCCGAGCGGTTCGCCGCAGCCGGCGCGCGGGTGACGCTGCTGACCTCCCGGCCGGCCGGGGACGGGGGACAGGCGCTGCCGGTGGCCGAGCACGTGGCCGGGGTGGACGTCCGCCGTGGCGGTGGCACCTTCGGGGTCTATCCGTCCGTGCTGGGCCGGCTGGCGGGCCTCGGGCGGGGTGGACACCGCGTCGACGCGGTCGTCGACTGCCAGAACGGGATCCCGTTCTTCAGCCCGCTGGTGCTGCCGGCGTCCACACCGATCGTCCAGGTGCTGCACCATGTCCACCAGAAGCAGTTCCCGCTGTACTTCCCGGGTCCGGTGGCCAAGGTGGGGCAGTTGCTCGAGGCACCGGGCAGCCGGCTGGTCTACCGGCGCCGCCCGGTGGTCGTCGTCTCCCCCTCGACCCGGGCGCAGGCACGCGAGGTGCTGAGCCTGCCCGGCCCGCGCTTCCTCGTCCCCAACGGCGTGACCGCCGCCGTCCCCTCCCCCGCAACCACCGCCGTCCCCTCCCCCGCAACCGCCGCCGTCTCCTCCCCCATGACCGCCGCCGGCATGGCGTCCTCGGGGGATGCGGCGGACCCGGCGGCGGGGCGTCCGGCCGCGGCGCCGACGATCGTGTGCGTCGGTCGGCTCGTGCCGCACAAGCGGCTGCACCTGCTCCTGGACGCGCTGCCGACGCTGGTCGCCGCTCATCCAGGTCTCACCGTCCATGTCGTCGGCGACGGCCCCGATCGGCAGCGGCTGGTCGCCCGCGCGGTCGCGCTCGGCCTGACGACCGTCTCCGGGGACGGCCCCCTCGGGGAGGGCGGCCACGCCCGTGGCGGCGACTCCCCTGGCGGCGACTCCCGTGGCAGCGACTCCCGTGGCGGCGACGTGGTTCGGTGGCATGGTTACACCGACGCGGCCACCCGCGACCGGCTGCTCGCCTCGGCCTGGCTGACGGTGAACCCCTCGCACGGGGAGGGGTGGGGGCTGTCGGTGCTGGAGGCGGCCGCCCTCGGGGTGCCGGCGGTGGCGTTCCGGGTGCCGGGGCTGCGCGACGCGGTCCGGGACGGGACGACGGGCTGGCTCGTCGACGAGGGCGTGCCGCTGGCGGGAACGATCGGCAAGGCGCTGCGGACGCTGGCCGATCCGCCCGCCGCGGCCCGGCTGCGCGCGGCCGCGCGCGCCTGGGCGGCCGGATTCACCTGGGACGCCAGCGCCGAGCTGCTCGCCCGGGTGGTCACCGCCGAGATCGACCGGCTGGCGCGGCCGGTCGGCTCGGGCCGCGGAGGGAGGGCGGCGCGCGATCGCCGCCGAGTCGACGACGCGCTCACCCACGCCACGTTCACGCTGCCGGCCGGCGCGCCCCGCCCCGCCCTGCGCCGCACCGACCTGGTGTACCGGCCGGATCCCCACGGGGGCGAGGTGGTCGCCGTCCTCTACGGCGCCGGCGAGGCCGCCGCGCGGGCGGCGTTGGCTCGAGCGGGAGTGTCCGCCGAGCCTCGGCTGCGTCCCGGCACCGGAGAGGACCTGCTGCTCGCCACGAGCCGCGAGCTGGTGTCGGGGGCCGACGCGCCGCCGGCCCCCGGCTTCTCGCGGGTGGCCGCCGGGGTGCCCGCCCGCGGGTGAGGGTCCCGGGCGGGCGGTGCCTGCGGCGGCCCACCGGCGCGCCGCCCAGCCTCGCGTCAACGCGACGGAACGGCCCCGCCGCGGCGGGTGGTCACCGCGGGCGACGCCGCGCGGTCCGGCCGCGGGGCCCTGGCCACGGCGGGCGTGGGCACGGCGGGCGTGGGCACGGTCACCGGCGTCGGCACGGTGGCACCGGGGGCGCCGGTGGCGCCCAGCTCGACGAAGGCGGCTCGGAACAGATCCGCGAAGGCCGGCACCGAGCCGGGCCCGAGGAGATGGCGGTGGTAACCGAACGTGACGTTCAGGCTGTCGCCCATCCCGAGCACGCCGATGAACAGCCCCTGCGGCATCCCGGCCGTCCCGGTGAAGTACACGGCGCTGATCGGCAGCCCAGCGGCCCCGGCCAGGTCGTCGAAGCGACCGAGGTTGCTCACCGCGGCGGTCGGGGCGAGCACCGGGCGCCCCGCGGCCACTCCGCAGCGCAGCAGCGTGCTGCGCCACGGGCCGGGCACGAACCGCGCCGCAGCGACCCCGAGCGCCCCGGAGAGCCCCGGCACCACCGGCGGGATGGCCTGCTTGGCCAGGTCGGTCTGCTCCACCACGCGGACGGCGAGCTGTAGTGCGTCGACCCGGTCCGCGACCTCACTCGAGATGATCGTCAGACCGGTGCGGTTGCCGCCGATCTCGCCCGGCGCGGGGACCGACGGCGCCGCGGCTGACGACGGCGCGGACGCCAGGGCGATCGGCATCCGGATCCGCAGCCGGCTGGACCCCCCGCCCCGGCGGGAGTTCCACCGGTCGACCGCCAGATGCGCCGCGCCGATCAGCAGATCGTTGATGGTCATCGGCCGGCCGTCCGGCAGCGTCCGCCGGCCGGTGGGCGCCGGCAGCGTCAGCGGATGGAAGCCGTAGCCGTCGCCCCCCGCCGCCAGCGGCGTGATGTAGCGCCCGGAGTGGCGGACGAGCGTGGCCCAGCCGGGCGCGCCGGCCCGGGCGAGCGGCTGCACGCCCGCCGGCACGCCGCGGTGTCCCTCGCCCGGTGCGACGGCACCGTCGCGGTCGGCGGCGTAAGCCGTCGCGCGATAGTGGTCGAGGATCTCGGCGACGAGCGCGGCGAGCCGCAGCCCGTCGAAGGCGAGGTGATGGGCCACCACGCTGAGTTGGTCGCCGTCGGCCCGACGGATCAGCGCCACCCGGATCGGCGGGTAGCGGTGCAGGTCGAACGGCGCCGAGGACAGGATCTCGTGGATGCGCCACCCGTCGGTTCCGTCGTCGACGAAGCCGACCGGATCCGCCGTGGGTTCGGCGGGGAACCGCCAGGCGTGCTGGCGGGATCCGTAGAGCACAGCGCGGGCCATCGGATGACGACGGATCGCTGTCCACACCGCGGCCCGCAGCCGCGCCGGGTCCAGCCGCCCCGTCGTCTGGACGAATAGCCCGCAGGTCAGCGGCGCACTCGCCCGGTCCGACGCGGCGAGAATCTGCTCACCCGGAGTCAACACCCGATCGGGTATCGGCGGTGCCGGAGCCCCGCCGTCCTGCGCCAATCCCATTGTCGTAGGCCGGCCTCTCTGCAGGGGATTTCGCGTTTTCACGGCGATGGCGCGCGTCGCCGTCGAGGAGCAGGTCCAGCGTAACCAGGGAAAATCGCTTGCTCGGGAGAGAGGTCACCCGCCGCCGGCCCGTCCGGACCCGCCCCCGCAAGGTCACCCCGAACAGGGATATGGCAGGCAGAGGCCATAAAAACGGTGTCTGTCGGGGCATACGACCCACCCGGACACCGGGCCGCTACTCACGCAAAGTAGCCAATTTGTGGGCGTAACGAATCCCAAAGGTCGCCCGCGCCCCGCACCGTCGTCCTACCCCCCGTCCCGAAACGGGCACCCTGTCACCCAGTGTTACCCACTGGTCGGCATCGTCGGGACCTGAGAGGATGCCCCCATGATCCTCCCGGTCATCGTGGCGACACTCTGCGCGATCGGGGCGCTCGGCCACGGCGCCAGAGGACTGCGCCGACCGGCCAGTTTCGGAGAGGAGCGCCATGACCGGCAACGAGAGGTGCCCGTCGGGCCGGATTGAACTCGCGGACCTCGTCTGCCTCACGGGCGAATCATCAATACACTACACCGATCAAACGATTCCCCATGAACGCGACCTTGCCATCGTCGAACTGTTGGGTAAGGCGCGGCGCGGCGGCGGTCTCGAACAGCTACTGGACCTGATCCGCCCGGAGGTGGAGGCGGAGACCCTGCGGGCCTTCGGGTTCCGGATGGCCGCACTGGCCGTTCGCCGAACCGACCCCGACCTGCTGCGCCTGGGGCTGCTCGCCGTCGCCCTCGCCAGCCTGCGCAGCATGGACCGCCGCGACGACTTAGGCGCGCTCGCCCCGCTCTGGCGGACGGCGAGCCTGCTGCGCCTTGACCCATCCCACGAGTTCACCGCCGCGGCGGCGGAACTCCCCGCCGCCGCCGAGTTCCTGCTGGGCTGGGTGGACCGCACCCCGGACCTGCAGGATCTGGTCGAGATGGGGTTTCGCGAGTCGGCGGACGAGGACGGCTTCCGCTACGTCAGGGACGCGACCGTCCGTCGCCGCATCCTCGAGGAGGACTACGCCCGCCGGCCCCGCATCATCCGGCTTCTGTCCGCCCGCCAGCGGCGCCGGTGGCTGCGCGAGAACGGCTTCGACTGACGCGGGCGCGGCTCAGCTCGCGGCGGCGGCCTGCCTGCGGGTGACCCTCAGCCGCGCCTGCGCCAGCACGGCGGGCATGTTGCGGATGACGTCGCGGTCGCGGTCGCGGTCCTCCTCGGTGAGCTCCTCCCAGTCCACCATCGACGGGTGCCGCTTGTCCGGCTCGGCGTCGCTGCGCAGCGGTCCGTAGGAGTAGCCCTGGCGCTCCTTGTGCCGGCGCCACCGGACGTGCTCGTCGCGGGCGAGTTCCTCGATCTCGGCGTCGGTGAAGGCGAACGGGTCGCCGTCCGGCCCGGCGGAGACGATCGACCAGTCGCGGGCCTGCACGATCGCCGCGTACTGGGCGGCCTGCGCACGGTTGGCCTCCCGCAGCGGCTCGGCCAGCTCCGCCCACGGCCGCAGCCCCGGGCGTGACCCCGCCTCGTGCCGCTTGCCGAGCTCGTGGTCGAGGTAGCGGCGGTGGATCGCCTGCGCCATCCGCTCGACGCACCCCGGGTCGAGCAGCGGCGCGGTGCCCGCCGCGGCTGCGGGGGCCGTTCCGGACTGCCGGGTCGAGGATCCGCTCACAACCATTGTCATGGCCCGGTGACTCCTTCTGAAACGGATGGCGGCCAAGGATCGAACTGCCGGTGTCGCGGCGCCGCTAGTCGAGTCTCTTGCTNGCGGTCCGCATGCCGCCACCGGAAGTCCGCCGCCCGACACGGGAATCAGGACCGCCGGAACCACGACCGTCGGCTTCAGGAATCTCCGGATCCGCGGGCCGTTCCCAGACCCAGACGGCCAGCGCGGCGAGCACCGCGGCGAACGCCAGCGAACCGAGCACCTGCACGGGCACCCCGAACGCCCCGTGCCCCGACCCGGGCTGACTGTTCGGTTCCACCGCGACCCCGATGCCGGCGCCGAGCATCGCGATCGCGGCGAGCCATCCCAGCGCCTGCGGCCGCGACCGCCCGAGCCAGACGAACACCGGCACCACCAGGGCGACCGGGCCGGCCACCAGGACCAGCGCGACCGTCGCCAGCCCGGTCCACAGCACCCGCACGGCACGGCCCGACGGCGGTGCCCCCGGCCGCGCCACCCCGGGCGACCGGTTCGCCCGCGGCAGCCGCGGGAAGACCGGGTACCCGTTCTCGTCGGAGCGGCGCCGCAGCCGGAAGCGCTCCGGCAGCACAGCCAGCCCGACGAGCACGAGCACCAGCAGCAGCCCGACGATCAGGCCGCGGCGGTACTCGGCGCCGGGAATGTTGTCGATGACGACGGTGCCGCCGGCGCCGGCCGGCACGATCCAGCCCTGCTGCCAGCCGTCGAGGCGCACCGGCGTCAGCGTGGTGCCGCCGAGCTTCGCGGTCCACGAGGAGTTCGCGTTCTCCCGGACGGCGAGGAACGCCCGCTCGCCCGCGCCGATCTGGACGGTCCGACGCTCAGCACCCCACTGGCCCACCACCGTCGCGCGCGCCGCCGGCGCGGCCGGCTGACGCCCGGCACCCATCAGCGCCAGTGAGTCGACGAGGATCGAGGTCGGGCCCTGGTCGACGCGAAGCAGGTGCGTCCCGGCCGGCAGCGTCAGGCGGCTGCCCTCGGAGCACAGCAACGCCTGCACCGGCAGCACCGAGGTGACGTCGCTGTTGCGCCCGATGATCCGCAATGGGTAGCGCTCGCCGTCGACGACCAGGGTGGGACCGCTGCCGCAGGGCACGACCAGCGGCGCGTCGTCCGCCGGCGGGGTACCCCGGGGAGGCGGCAGGAAGCTCGCCGTGCCGTTGACGGTGAACGTCATCTCCCGGGGCACGTCGAAGCGGCGGGACAGCGCCAGCTCCTCCGAGCCGCCGAACGGCTGCGCCGGGTCGACCCGCTCCCGCGCCAGCGAGAATGCGACGTCTCCCTGGTCGGCTCCGGCGAACAGCCGGCCGACGTCGTCGGGGAGCTGCGCGTAGTGCTGGAACGCGACGCCCGGGATGGTGATCTCCCGGATGCCGGCACCGAGGGTGTCGTCGTTCTCCCGGTCGACCCGTTCGAACGTGAGCCGGTACCAGCGGCTCTCCCCCGGTGGGACGGCGAGGCGCTGGATGTCCTCCACCGGGGACACCTCGGTCACGACCGCACCGGTCTCGCTGGTCACCCGCATCGCCCGCACGGCCGGTCGCCAGGAGCCCTCCGACAGCAGGCTGATGTCGATGTAGGGCACGGTCATCCGGCGGCCGACGTCGAGCTGGATCCACTGGCCGGCGGAGGTGGTGCCCTTCTTGCGCATGGCCGTCCAGGCCGTCGCGGCGAACCCGTCGACGGCGGCCGGGGGCGCGAGGTCCGGCGCGGCGAGCAGGTCGTAGCCGTAGGAGGAGGCGGTGACCGACATGCCGCCGACGAAGCCGGCGACGGTCTGGTGACCGGCCACGTCGTCCTCGGCCCACTGGTTGGGCTCCCCGGTCCTGCCCACCGCGTTGCCGGTCGGCCCGAGCAGGTAGGAGTTGGCGTCGTGGACGATGCCGAAGGTGCTGTCCCGGCGGGTGAAGGTGTCCGTGTCGACCCAGGCGGTCGACGGGCCGATCACCTCCCGCGGCGCGGCCTTGATCGCGTTCGGGCTCGTCGACGCCGCCGTCGCCGAGGCCGACGGGTCGGCGAGGTCGCTGGCGAGCACGACGGGCCGGTCCGCGCCGAGCAGGCCCTGCGCGGCGAGCTGCACCGTCGCCTCGGGCCCGCCGGAGACGACGACAGCCCTGTCGGCGGCGTAGGACTGGACCAGCTTCGCGCCTGTCGGCACCGTCCAGATCTCCAGCGCCGGCACCTTCTGCTTCGGGTTGCGCAGCTCCGCGACGAGCCGTTCCTTCGCCGAGGCGCGCGCGGGCACCTGCGGGCCGAAGGACGCGGCCAGCGTCAGCCCGGAGGATCGCAGCGCCCGGTGCAGCTCGTCGGTGGACGGGGGAATGTCCCAGTCCTTCTGCTCCAGGTCGTTGCGCAGCAGAATCTGGCCGATGCCGGCCCGGGCCAGCGCGTCACCGAGCCCCGGCGCGGAGCCCGTGGCCAGCTCGCGTTCGATGCCGTCCATCAGCCGGGTCACCCCGGTTCCGCCGAGCGGGATGAGGCTACGCACCCCCCAGGGCGTCTTCGCCAGCCACTGCAACGGCTCGTCGAGTGGACGGCCCCAGTCGTACTCGGCGAACGGTGAACCGGGCAGGACCAGCGCCCGGCCGCCCTGCGGGTTCCCGCCGAGCCAGTCGGCGGCCTGCACCCAATAGTCGGGCACCTGCGTGAACGGGCGGGGCTGCAACGCGCGGCCGGACAGCGCGGGAGTCATGCCGCAGACGAGCGCGACCGCCGTCACGGCGGCGGCCGCCGTCGTCACGCCGGCCCGAGGGCGCGCCCAGCCCCGTCGGCCTGCGGCGCGGCGGAGCCGCGAGGGCGCGCGGCGGACCCGGACGGGCAGGGCGACCACCGCATGCCCGACGCCCAGCGCGATCGGCAGCCGCACCACCGGCTGGAACTTGTAGACGTTGCGCAGGAAGCCGAGCTGGTTGCGGAGCAGATCGCGCGCCACGCCCGACAACGGGCTGCCCGGATCGCCCGGGTAGGCCGCAGCGATGGAGACGGTCCCGACGGCGAGCGTCACCAGCAGGAACCGGCGGGCGGGCAGGTCCGGCCGGGACAGCCCCCACAGCCCGATCGCGGCGACGGCCGCGGAGCCGACGATCGGCACCGGCCGGGAGACGTACTCGGTCGCCGCCGGCAGCCAGGGGCGCGGAAGTTGGAGGTAGGCCATCCAGTCCGTCGCGCCGCGCAGCGCCTCGGCGACCGACGTGGTGGCCGTCGTCGTCTGGACGGTCTCGGTGTACGGGAGGAAGTTCAGCCCGTAGCGACCCTGCACCATCAGCGCGAGCAGCCACCAGGTCGAGGCGAGGATGACCGCCACCACCCACCAGGCCCGCAGCGCCCACGCCCGGCGGGTCCCGCCCGCGAACACAAGCACCACCGCCGGGCACAGCAGCACGCAGAGCGTGACAGTGGCGTTGATGCCGCCGGTCCCCAGGACGGCGAGGCCCGACAGCGCGGCAGCGCGGCGCGGGGACAGCCGCCGCGCCGGATCGGCGGCCGGGTCGTGCGCCTCGCGCCAACCAAAGTCGTCCGGCGGGCCGGGGGACGCCGCCGTGCCGGTGTCCGCGCCGAGGGCACCGTCGGGGCGCAACGCGAGGATGAGCGGCAGGGTGATCCAGGGCAGCATCGCCGCGCCAGCGAGCGCGACGGAGGTCGCCCCGACCTTGCCGAGGAACATCGGCGACAGGGTGTAGGCGAGCCCCGCCAGTACCCGGGTGACAGGCACGCCGAGGCGCAGCGCGTCGGCGAGGCGCACGACGCCCCACGAGGAGACGGTCAGCAGCAACGCCATCCACAGCCGCTGCGTCGCCCAGGGCGGCAGGCCGACCAGCTTGGCCAGGCCGAAGAAGGGCCCCATCGGGAACAGGTAGCCGACGTACTGGTTCGGCACGTAACCGAACTCGGCGAGGGAGTTCCACAGATGGGTGGCGCGACCCATGAAGCCCCACGGGTCGAGCGGGACGTCGAGCTTGGTGTCCGCGGTCAGCCGGCCGGGCGCCTGGAGCAGGTAGAGCACCGCGAACCCCACCGCCATCCCGAGCAACGGCCACCGCGAGGTCCGGCGGGTACGCAGTGAGGAGGCGGGGGCGGAGGTGAATGCGGCGGATGACCGGGCCACACGCGGGCCGGTCGCCGTCGCGACGGGACCGCGGGCGGGGGAGAAGATCGCTGGCTCCAGGGTCGAGAACAGGTACGCCAGACCTTACCTAGAGTGCCGGAACCGGGATGTCTCACCCCTCCCCGGCTGATAGCACCCCATGCGTCCCCTCCCGCCCGTCCCACCGCCGGAGGAGGCCACACCGGTCCGGTCACGAGCCGCCGACCGACGTGGCGGCCGGGCGGCCGGGCGGCCGGGCGGCCGGGCGGCCGGGCGGCCGGGCGGCCGGGCGGCCCATGGTCCGCGGGCCGGGAGGGCGAGCGCTACGACGAGCGGGCTGCGCCGTCCCGCTCGGGTGCGGGGCGCGCCGGCACCTCGGCGCCGCCCACCGCCGTCGCCAGCACCGCGGCGAGCGCGGCCGTGGCCGTCGGCGTCGGTTCCCCACCCGGCGACGGGATGGTCACGACGGCTTCGTCGGCGGTCCCCCCGGGCTGCGCGCGGGCGACCCCCGGGCTCGCGAGCCGGCTCACACCCGGGTTCGGGAGGCTGATCGTGGCACCCGGAAGGATCAACCCCGCACCCCCGGCGTCCGAGGTGCGGCCCGCGCTGGTGGCCGCCGCGGCCGGCCCGCGCACGACCGGGTCCGCCAGGGAGCGCCCGGCGCCCGAGGCGCCCGGAACCGGGTCCATCCGGCGGGCCGCGGCGGGCTGGACCGCCTCGGGCCGTGGGCGGCGCGGCGGCGACAGCGGAGTCCGCGGGACTGCGCCGACAACCGACCGGACAGGCCCTCCGGCGCGGTCGGGGCTGCCCGCCGGACCCCCTCGCGTCGGCGAAGCGGACGAGTCGGACGGGAGCGCCGTATCGGGTGAAACAGCCAGGTCAGGCGGGGCAGCGGCGTCAGACGGGGCAAGCGGGTCAGACGGGGCAAGCGGGTCAGACGAGACGGCGGACACCGCCTGGACGGACGGCACCGGGCTGGCGGGCACCACGAGGCCGGGCGCGGCGCGGCCCAGGTAGCGACGGGCCCGCACCACGTCGACGATCATCGCCGGCGTGTGCCGGGTCACCCGGAACGTGCCGCCGGGGATCTCCGCCCAGTGGATCGGGACCTCGGCGATGCGGTATCCGATCGAGCGGGCGATCGAGAGCACCTCGACGTCGAAGCCGAATCCCGATGAGCGGGCGAGGCTGAACAGCAGCTTCGCCTCCTGGCCCCGGAACGCCTTGAATCCGCACTGGGTGTCCGCGACGTCCAGGCTGGCCAGCGATCGGGTGATCTGGTTGAACGCCCAGCTACCGACCCGGCGACTGCTGCTACGCACCGCACCGCCACCGATGCGGCGCGAGCCGAGCGCCACCTCGGCATGTTCCAGCGCGGCCAGCAACAACGGCAGATCGTTGACGTCCGAGGCGCCGTCGGCGTCCATGAAGACGATCGAGGCACCGTGCGCGACCGACACACCGGCACGCACCGCCGCGCCCTTGCCCGAGTTCCACGGCAACCGCAGCACACGGCCGCCCGGCAACCCGGCGAGATGCTCCTCCGCGACGGCGGCGGTGCCGTCGGTACTCCCATCATCAACCAAGATCACTTCGGCGTCGGGAATCTTGCGCATCATCGACACCAGCGGGGGCAGCGAACCGGGCAGGCGCATCGCCTCGTTGTAGGCCGGGATGATGACGCTCACGGGCACGCTGTCCAAGACTCAACTCCTAGGCTGCGACGGCGGGACCGGTGACAGACGCCAACGAGGGCGCAGCGGTTGGTGACGGCTGGACGAGATCAGCATGCAGTTTCAGGCGATTCACCAGGAGTGTCAATGTAAGTGCACCAAAGTCCGCCATCCCGACCTTCGTCCCCTTACTCCGCGGCAGGCACTTATTGGCCATACATTGGCTTATCGGACGTTCTCCCGGCGGGCCCAGCATACGGACACCGAGGAACAGATCGGACAGCGGGTGGACGGCGACCGGCCGGGCGGACGGGAATGATCAACCACGGAAAGCGACGGGCTCCCGACGGTCAGATATCCGCCCGGTCTCGCGAACAACAAGGAAAGACCACCAGGAGCACTATGCGGGCATTCCTCCGGCCCCGATTCGCCACGGCGACGGGGCTTGTGGAATCCGCCGCTCCCACGTCCACCCCCCGCAGCAGCGGGGCGCCCCGTTTGCCGGCAGACCGGCGCGGCCAGCGTCGACGCCGGCCGCGGACGGCCGTTCCACCGACGCCACTCGGCCCGATCGCGCCGGCTGCACCCGACTGCGGCGCGGTCTCCTGCGCGGGCATCCGGACACCCACGAGGTAAGCCGGGACTCCCGCAAAGGGACGCAATACGGCGGGTGCAATCGCGCTGCGTCATCAATTCGGGTCACCAGATCGGACCCCGATCCGGCACATGTGACCGGTGTATCAACCCGCCACGGGCTACGATCGCGACACCGACGGCGGACGACGCTTGTCGACTCCGCCGCGCCCGGCTGGCGGCGCCGCAGGAACGGCAGCCGAAGGAGGGCACATGCCGCGATCCGAACGCGCCGCCCGCTCGCGGATGCGACCACCCCAGGCCGGCGATCCCGATGCTCAGCTACGCGGCCTGGTCGGCGCCGGACGCTCGCGGCTGCCTCCGGCGACGGCGATGCGGGCGCGCGACGCCGCCCGGCCCAGCGCGGACGACCTCGCCGAGGCGGAACGGGTGATGGTGCTGCGTCGCGGCCAGCGCATCACCCCGGCCGCCGACCCCGATCTCCCTACGACGCGGTACGGCCGGGCGACGGACCTGGGTTCGGCCCCGGAACACCGACAGGCGACGGAACACCGACAGGCCCCGGAACAGGGACAGGCGACGGAACAGGGACAGGCGACGACAGACGGACGGACTACGGCGGACGGACGGGGCGAAGGCGGCCGGCCGCGGCCACCGCGGCGACCCGATGGGCGGTCCGCCGGACCTCGCCGACCCGCGCCCGCGCCCCGCCTGTCAGCCCCCGCCCCGCCGGACCGGCCGGCCGGTCAGGACGCCGGGGACGCCGTGCCGGACGCCGAGGGGACCTCGCCGGTCCGCTCGTAGGCGGAGAGCATCCGCAGCCGGCGCACGTGCCGCTGCTCGCCGCTGAACGGCGTCGTGAGGAAGACCTCCGCGAACGCCAGCGCCTCGGAGACGGTGTGCATGCGGGCACCGAGGCTGAGCACGTTGGCATCGTTGTGCTGACGGGCCAGCGTGGCGGTCTGCTCGCTCCAGGCCAACGCCGCGCGCACCCCCACGACCTTGTTCGCCGCGATCGCCTCGCCGTTGCCGGAACCGCCGATGACGATGCCGAGGCTGTCCGGCTCGGCCGCGGTGGCCCGCGCCGCCGCCAGGACGAACGGCGGGTAGTCGTCGTCGGGGTCGTACTCGACGGGACCATGGTCGACGGGCGCATGGCCCAGCTCCACCAGGCGCTCGGCGAGCGCCGCCTTCAGGTGGAAGCCTGCATGGTCAGAACCTAGATGGACGCGCATGATGCGTCATCATGCCTGATCACGTGAAGATCGGTTCCACATCCCGGGAGCGCTTGAGCTCGAAGAAGCCGGGTGTGCCGGCGACCAGCAGCACTCCGTCCCACAGCCGGCCGGCGTCTTCGCCCTTGGGTGCCGGGGTGATGACCGGCCCGAAGAACGCGTTCTCGCCGACCGCGATCACCGGGGTGCCGACGTCCATGCCCACGCGGCCGATGCCGTCTGCGTGGCTGGCCCGCAGCTTCGCGTCCCACTCGGTCGAGGTCGCCGCGGCCGCGAGCGCGGGATCGGCGCCCGCCTCTGTCAGGGCGGCGGTGAGGGTCGCCTCGTCGAACTCGGCCTTTTCCAGGTGCCGGCGGCGACCGAGTGCGGTGTACAGCGCGGCGAGGACGCCCTCACCGTGCCGCTCGGCGGCGGCGATGCAGATCCGCACCGGGCCCCAGGCCTTCGCCATCATGGCCGCGTACTGCTCGGGCAGGTCGCGCCCCTCGTTGAGCACGGCGAGGCTCATCACGTGCCAGCGGACCCGGACCGGGCGGACCTTCTCCACCTCCAGCAGCCAGCGCGACGTCAGCCACGCCCACGGGCACAGCGGGTCGAACCAGAGGTCGGCGACGACCGTGCCGGGGTCGTCCTCGGCCACCGCCGGGGTGGACAGGGTCTCGGTGCTCATGCACGGCCTCCTCGAACGACAGCTCCGTTTGCCCAGCTAGAACCGATCAGGGTGGTGGACGCTTCCCGGTCGCCGCGAGATATCCGGCCACCCGGTTCACCACGGCGACGAACGGCACGGCGGCGATCGCCCCGGGGATGCCGGCGAGCACACCGCCGGCGGACAGCGCGATCACGATCGCGAGCGGGTGCAGCCGCACGGCCCGACGCATGACCAGCGGCTGCAGCAGGTGCCCCTCGATCTGCTGCACGGCCAGCACGACCGCCAGAATGATCAGCGCGTCGGTCACCCCGCCCGAAACGAGCGTGACCAGGACCGCCGCCACGCCGGCCACCGTCGCCCCGATGATCGGCACGAATCCGCCGAAGAAGGTCAGCAACGCCAGTGGCGCGACGAGCGGCACGCCGACACCGACCAGCCCCATCGCGATGCCGAAGGCGTCGACGGCGGCGACGAAGACGGTCCCCCGGATGTAGCCGGTGATCGTGAGCCAGGCCTCCCGGCCGGCGCCGCGCACCCGCTCCTCCGCACCCTCGGGGAAGCGGGTGACTATCCAGTCCCAGATCCGGTCGCCGTCGTAGAGGAAGAAGAACGTCGAGAACAGCGCGACGAGCAGACCGGTGATCACTTCGGCCGCGACCGACGCGCCGGAGATCACCCCGGAGACCAGCCGCCCCCGGTTGTTCGCCAGGTTGCGGCGGATGTCGTCGACGAGATTGTCGATCTGGCTCTGCGACAGGTGGAACGGCCCGTTGGTCAGGTAGCCGCGGATCTGCTCGACACCCGCGCTCACCTGGTCGCTGACCGTCGGGATCTCGTTGGCGGCGTTGAACCCGACGGCGACGGCGGCCCCCGCGAGCACGGCGAAGAAGACGAACAGCGCGGCGAACGCCGCACCGAGGCGCGGCAGGCCCAGCCGCTGGAACCGGTGGGCCAGCGGGTGGATGAGCGCGGAGATGAGCAGCCCGGCGATGATCGGGATGACCACGACCCGGACCCGGCCGATCGCCATCAGCAGGATGTAGATCGCCGCGCCGATGATGATCAGGCGCCAGGACCAGCCGGCCGACACCCGCAACGAGACCGGGATGTGCTCCTCGGCGCGGGCCGCGGGCGACTGCCCCGGGTCGGAGGCGTCGCGGGCGGGCGGCGGTACGGTCTCGCCCGGCTCATCCAGCCCGGCCGCCCGCGCGGCCCGCAGCATCCGCAGCCGGCGCGGGACGATCCCCTGCCGCGGGCCCCTGCCCACCCCGGCCACGGTGGCCCCGGACCCGGGGTCGCCCGCAGCTTCGATCGCCGGGTGCGTCGTGGTGCTCGCCGGGTGCGTCCCAGGGCTCGCCGGGTGCGTCCCAGGGCTCGCCGGGTGCGTCCCAGGGCCCGCCGGGTGCGTCGTGGGATGGGCGGGATGCGCCGAGGAACGGCCCGGCTCATAGTCCGGGTGCGCCGCCGCCCCGCCGCCGGTACCAGGACCGCCGTCCTTGCCGACGCCTGCGCTCCCACCCGGGTCCGGTGGCGCACCGCCGGCGCCCAGGTCCGGCCGGCCGGCCGGCGCTCCCCCGGCACCCGTCCCGGACCCGCCCGAACGCCGGCGCACGGGCACGCGGCCCAACCCGGCCACCCGCCTCACCCGCGCCCCCTCCGGCTCCGACACCCAGACGTCCCAGACACCCACGGCGTCCCGGACACCCACGGCGTCCCGACTGCCGACACGTCGGACGCCGGCACATCCCGACGCCCCCACACCCCACCGCGGCCAACATCGACCACGGCCAACGCGGCCTGACGGCCACGACGCCGCGCCGGACTGTCCGGACGTCGCCGCCCGCGCCGCCCGCGCGTGCGGGACATGTCGCCATCGTGCCGCACCGGCCCCGCGGACGGAGGACCTACCCCGCGCGAATCGCCACAATCCGGAGCTTGCCTCGGTGAACCGCCGCCCGGTCTGGCCCGGGCGGACCACCTCCACCGACGGCGTCCGGACCCGCCCGTCACGTGGGAGACCCCGCCCGTCACGTGGGAGACTGGGCCGACGGCAACGACCGTGCCGCGGCCACCCGGGCCGACCGGCGCCGACGAGTCCGACCGGCGCCGATGAGTCCGTGCGGCGGTGGGTTCCGCGCGGCGGCGCATCGCGGGGGTGCGGGCCCCGGGCTGCGGGCGGCCGCGTCGGGCCGGCCCAGGCCAGCGCGGTCGCGTGCCCGACAACACGCCGAACGCACCCGTTCCCGGGTACGTTTCGCGGGAATGCAGTGCCAGCCGAGAAGTCCGTGCCTGCCGAGAGGAACCGGGTGCCCAACAACCTCACCCGCGACGAGGCGCGCGAGCGCGCCCGCCTGCTCAACGTGGCGTCCTACGACGTCGAACTCGACCTGACGACCGGCCCCGGGACCTTCCGCACGTCGACCGCGGTCACGTTCACCGCCCGCGAGCCGGGGGCGTCGACGTTCATCGAGCTCGCCNCCGCCAAGGTCGACGAGGTCGTGCTCAACGGCAGGTCGCTGGACCCCGCCGCCGTGTTCGACGGCGAGCGCATCCGGCTCGACGACCTCGCCGAGTCCAACCGGCTCACCGTGGTGGGCGACGGCGTGTACTCGCGCACCGGCGAGGGGCTGCACCGCTTCGTCGACCCGGTCGACGAGGCCGTCTACCTGTACACCCAGTTCGAGACGTACGACGCGCACCGGATGTACGCCTGCTTCGACCAGCCCGATCTGAAGGCGACGTTCACGCTGACGGTGACGGTGCCGGCGGAGTGGTCGGCCATCTCCAACGGTGCGGTCGCGGCGGTCGCCGAGGCCGCGATCGGCGTGCGCATCATCCGGTTCCTCCCGACGCCGGTGATCTCGACCTACATCACCGCGCTCGTCGCCGGTCCCTACCACGAGGTCCGTGACCAGCACGACGGGATCGACCTGGGGCTGTACTGCCGGCGTTCGCTGGCCGAGTTCCTCGACCCGGCGGAGATCTTCGAGATCACCAAGGCGGGGTTCGACTTCTACCATCGCGTGTTCGACTACCGGTACCCGTTCGGCAAGTACGACCAGCTCTTCGTGCCGGAGTTCAACGCCGGCGCCATGGAGAACGCCGGCTGCGTGACCTTCCTGGAGGAGTACGTCTTCCGGGCCAAGGTCACCGAGGCCCGCCGCGAGCGCCGCGCCGAGACGATCCTGCACGAGATGGCGCACATGTGGTTCGGCGACCTGGTCACCATGCGCTGGTGGGACGACCTGTGGCTCAACGAGTCGTTCGCCACCTACATGTCGGTGCTGGCGCAGGTGAGCTCCACCCGGTTCACCAACGGCTGGACGACCTTCGCCAACGCGGAGAAGGGCTGGGCCTACCGTCAGGACCAGCTCTCCTCCACCCACCCGATCGTCGCCGACGCCCCCGACATGGACGCGGTGCGCACGAACTTCGACGGCATCACGTACGCCAAGGGCGCGTCGGTACTCAAGCAGCTTGTCGCCTGGGTCGGGCAGGAGGAGTTCCTGTCCGGGCTGCGGACCTACTTCCGCCGCTACGAGTACGCGAACACCTCCCTGCGCGACCTGCTCGACGAGCTGGAGAACGCCAGCGGCCGGGATCTGACGACCTGGTCCGCCGAGTGGCTGGAGACCACGGGCGTCAACACTCTGCGCCCGCGCTTCTTCACCGACTCCTCCGGCCTGTTCACCTCGTTCGACGTGGTGCAGGAGCCGCCGAGCGCCCCGCCGACCGCGTCGAAGGCGCTGCGCCCGCACCGGCTCGCGATCGGCCTGTACGACCGCGACGCCACCGGCGCGCTGGTCCGCCGCGAGCGGGTCGAGCTGGACGTGACCGGCGAGCTCACCGAGGTGCCGAAGCTCGTCGGCGCCCGCCAGCCGGACCTCGTCCTGCTCAACGACGACGACCTCACCTACGCCAAGGTCCGCCTGGACGAACGGTCGCTGGCCACCCTGGTCGAGTCGATCGGCGCGATCTCCCAGTCGCTGCCGCGGACGCTGTGCTGGGCGGCGGCGTGGGACATGACCCGCGACGCGGAGCTCGCCGCGCGGGAGTACGTCCGGCTCGTGCTGTCCGGGGTGACCGCCGAGGACGACATCGGCGTGGTGCAGTCGCTGCTGGCCAAGGCCGACCTCACCATCGACGCCTACGGCGAGCCGGCGAACCGCACCCCGGCGCTGCGGGCGCTGACCGAGCGCGCCGAGGAGCTGGCCCGGTCCGCGCCGCCCGGCAGCGACGTGCAGCTCGTCTACACGACCACGTTCGCCCGGGCCGAGGACGCCGACCAGGTGGCCCGGGTGCGGGCGCTGTTCGAGGGCACCGACGTCATCGAGGGTCTCGTCCTGGACACCGAGCTGCGCTGGACGCTGCTGACCCAGCTCGTGGCGCGGGGCGTCTACGGCGACGCCGAGATCAACGCCGAGCTCGCCCGCGACCGCACCGCCACCGGCGAGAAGCGCGCGGCCACCGCGCGGGCCGCCCGCCCGAGCGCCGAGGCGAAGTCCGCCGCGTGGTCCGCGGTGATGGACTCCGACGAGCTGTCCAACCACCTGGCCGTCGCGACGATGAGCGGCTTCTGGATCTCCGACCAGATCGAGCTGACCCGGCCCTACGTCGCCCGCTACTTCGACGAGATCGGCGGGATCTGGGAGACCCGCAGCTTCGACACGGCCTCGACCATCACCCAGATGCTCTTCCCGTCCTCCGTCATCGAGCCGGAGACGGTGGCCAGGGTCGACGCGTACCTCGCCGACCGCAACCCGACGCCGCCGCTGCGCCGCGCCCTGCTCGAGGGCCGCGACGGGCTCGTCCGGGCGCTGGCCGCCCGCACCAAGGACGCCGCCGCAGCCGCGTAGGCTCCGGGCTCGGCGCTACGACCGGCACGTCCGCATCGAGGGCGTGCCGGTCGGTCGTCAAGATGAGTCGTCACGGTGAATCGCCGGCACGGCCGCCACGAGCCGCCTCGCCAACCTGTCAACCCCGCCCCGACCGGCGTGGGCCAGTGACAGGAGGTTGATGACGGTTTTCGCCGCTGCGGATGGCACCCACCTCCTGCAGTTCCCCGTGCCCGCCGGATCGCAGAAGACGGCGTCATCCGGCAATGCGGAAATCCGCGTACGCGAGTTGCGGACCGGCGGTTGCCGGCCGACTCTCGAGACTCGCCCGCCGAAGGTGCGCCGCGTCAGTGGGTCGCGTGGCTGCCTGCGGAGCTGGGGCTGGCCGGAGCACCACTGCCGAGGGCGGCGGTGCCGGGGGCGGCCGGGCCGGCCGCCTCGCCGAGCTGGCGGATGCCGGTCGTAAGTCCGCCGACCAGATCGCCCAGGGAGAAGCTGGAGGTCATCGTGAGCGCGGCGAGCCCGGACGCGGAGTCACTGATCCGTTTGCGGGCGGCCGGCGTGGTGGCTACCCGCACGAAGCACTGCCCCGGCGAGACGAGGATGAGCACGGCGGGATCCCGGGCCGGGTCCTCGACGAGGGTCGACAGGATCCGCTCCGCGGCGAGCCGCACGTCGCCGCGCACCGACCCGAGCCGGACGCCGAAGCGGACGCCGCTGTGCTTCTGGGCGAGTTCCAACGCCCGGTTCAGCCGCTCAAGCTGCTCCGAGGTGAACGCCTCACCAGTTGCCACTGGCACCACCCGCGCCGGGGACGGCCTTCTGAGCCCGCTCGCCCTCGATCTCCTCCGGCTTGGTGCCGATCCAGACCTCGTCGTGCTCCCAGGGCTGACCCGGCCGGTAGCGCGCCGGCCCGCTCTTGCGGCTGGACCAGGCGGCGAGCAGGATCGCGATCAGGAACCCACCGACGATCGTGCCACCGTAGATCCCCCAGGTCTGCAGGGCCGAGAGCGGATCGGGGTTGTACTTGGTCCCGATCTCCCCTGCGGAGGCGGCCGCCGCGAACACCGGCAGCGTGAAGAGCGTGAGGCCGCCGACGGTCAGCGCCCGGCGCAGGAAGGTGCCGCGCCGCGACGCCGGGCGCCCGCCCGGCCCTCGCGACGAATGGATCATACCGGCGAGAGGCAGCCAGCGGGACCAGCGCGGTTGACGAGGAGTCACGCAGCGAAGGTTACCGGGAAGTGGGTCTAGGGTCCTCTTTCAGGGGTGCCGACGGTCCCCGCGAGGGGGTGAGAAAGACCCCACCGGCAACGGATGCACCACGCACCTCGTCGACGCCACGCACCTCGTCGACGCCACGCACCTCGTCGACGCCACGCACCTCGTCGAGCAGCGCGCCGAGGCGCGCCACCGCGGGGTCGGTGCGCAGGCGTTCCACCGTGACCTCCCCGCCGTCGGCGTCGCGCACCGGCAGGCGCCAGTTGGGATAGGCGTCGACCGTGCCCGGCAGGTTCGGCTGATGCAGGTCGCCGAGGGCGTCACCGGGGGCGGCCAGCACGATGCGGCACGGTGAGCGCACCAGCAGCCGGTGCAGGGCGAAGGCGAGCTCGGTGCGGGCCGCCGGCGTGAACTGCACGCCGCCGCCCTCGGTGGCGCCCACCGGCCCGGCCAGCAGTCCCTCGGCTCGCAGCAGGTCGAGCAGCGCGTCCCGCTCGGCGCGCCAGCCGGCGGTCTCCGCCTGCTCGGACCGCCCGAGAAGGCCCAGCCCGGCCCGCAGCCGCACGTGCTCGCCTTCGAGATAACCCGCCGCGGTGGGCAGGTCATGCGTGGTGACGCTGGCCATCGTCGCCGCCCGGTACCGCGCCGGCGGCAGCGGACGGCCGGAGTCGTCCTGCTCGAACCACAGCACCGTGGACCCGAGCACCCCCGTACGCGCCAGCGTCGTCGCCACGGACGGCTCGACGGTGCCCAGGTCCTCGCCCACGACGACGGCACCGGTCCGCGCGGCCTCCAGGGCGACGAGCCCGAGCATCGCCTCGGCGTCGTAGCGGACGTAGGTCCCATTCGCCGCCCCGGCACCCTGCGGGATCCACCACAGCCGGAACAGGCCGAGGATGTGGTCGACCCGCAGCCCCCCGCCGCGGCGCAGCACTGCGGCCACCATCTGCCGGAACGGCGCGTACCCGGTGTCGGCCAGCGCCTGCGGTCGCCACGGCGGCAGTCCCCAGTCCTGGCCCTGCTGGTTGAACGTGTCGGGTGGGGCCCCCACCGTGGCGTCGACGGCGAGGACGTCCTGCAAGGCCCACGCGTCCGCCCCGCCCGGATCGACCCCGACCGCGAGATCGTGCACGATCCCCGCGGCCATCCCGGCGCCTCGGGCGGCGGCCTGTGCCGCGGTGAGCTGGTCGTCGCAGCGCCGCTGCAGCCAGGTGTGAAAGGCGATCCGGTCGGCCAGCTCGACGCGGGCGGCCGCGACGGCGGGTGTGCCGGGATGCGCGAGCTGCGCGGGCCACGCCCGCCAGTCCGGCCCGTGCCGCTCGGCCAGCGCGCACCAGGTCGCGAAGTCGACCAGCCCCTGGGTGGCCGTGTCCTCGTTACCGCCAGGCCCGCCGGCACCGCCAGGCCCGCCGGCACCGCCATCCGGGTCGCCGACCTCGGGGTCGCTGGCGCCGCGTGCGGCCCGGAACAGCAGCTCCAGCGCGGCGGACTTCGCCCGCCACACGGCGTCGCGGTCGAGCAGGCCGTCCGGCCGGCCGTCCCGGCGGGCCTCGCGGGCGAGCTCGTCGACGGCGGCCCGGGTCCGCTCGTCGGCCCGCGCGTACTCGGGCGTCGCCTCGGGCCGCAGGTAGAGCGGCGCGGCAAAGCGGCGGCTGACGGGAGAGTAGGGCGACGCGGCGACCGGGAGCGTCGGGGCGGCGGCATGCAGGGGATTGACGAGCAGCACATCCGCACCCGCCCGGCCGGACCAGTCCGCGAGATCGGCGAGGTCGGCGTAGTCGCCCATGCCCCACGAGGACGCCGACCGCAGCGCATAAAGCTGGATCATCCAGCCCCAGGCCCGCGCCGGTTCGGCGAGCGCCGGGGGCCCGGGCACCGCGTCCGGTACGGCGACGAGCGCGCAGCGAAAGCGCTGTGCCCCCACCGCGACGTGCAGCACGTGGTCGCCCAGCGGCAGCCCGGTGGGCAGGGCGAGCAGCCGGGCCTCCCACGGCTCGCCGTCGAGGGTCCGGCGTTCGGCGGGCTCGCCCGGCGGGTCGAGGAGGATCCGCCGGCCGGTGTCGAGTTCCAGTTCGGCCTGCACCACGGCACCCGCCGGCAGGTGCACGATGATCGGGCGCGGCGCGGCGGCCGAAACCACGGCGCAGGCCGGCAGCCGACGCCGCCAGGGCGCCTCCCGGGCCGCGGTGAGGGCCGCCGCGGGGTCGCTCGGGTCGATCCCCAGCAGGCGCAGGACCGCCCGCACGGTCTGCGGCGCGACCCGCACCAGCGCCCCTTCGGCGTCGCGGTACGCGGTCGCGACTCCGGACGCCTCGGCAAGCTCGGCGAGCTCCCGGGCGGGCGGCGCCGTCCAATCCCCGGCCGGGTCCGCAGGCTCCGCGACAGCCGCAGCGACGCCGATGACCGCGGCACCAGGCGCCACGGCACCAGGCACCGCCGTGCCAGGCACCGCGCTGACGGAATGCTGGGACGGCTCGGACCGGGCGGGATCGTCTGGGCTCACGGACCAGGATTCTCCGCCGCGAGACCCGGCCGGGACACACCGTCCGCCGGCGTGGGGGCCGGAGAGCCTGTGGTAGGAGAGGCGCCGGCCGGCGGCGGGCGCCACACCAGGTCGGCGTCCGTGCCCGGGGCGCCGCCCGCCAGGGTCAGCGCATCCCGGGGGTCCGAGGGGTCGGGGGTCGCCAGCGGCAGCCGCATCCGCAGCAGGGCCCCGCCGCTCGGCGAGCCCTCCGCGGTCACGGTGCCGCCGTGGGTCTTCACGGCGTCGGCGACGATCGCGAGGCCGAGCCCGGATCCCGGCAGCCCACGCGCCGAGGTGGCCCGGTAGAACCGATCGAAGACCTGGGCCCGCTCCTGCGGAGCGATGCCCGGCCCGTCGTCGGCGACGGTGACCTCGCCGTCGCGGGTGCGCACCCGCACGACCGACGCCGGCGGGGAGAACTTCACCGCGTTGTCGAGCAGATTGGTGACGGCTCGTTCGAGCATGTTCGCCCGGCCGTCGACCGGGGAGCCCGCGGCGTCGACCTCGATCCGGATGCCCTTGCCGGTGGCTCGTCGACGCACGCGTTCCGCGGCGGCGGCAACAATCTCGGCCAGGTCGAGCCGCTCCACGTCCTCGGTGGGCAGCTCGTCCCGGGCGAGCTCGACGAGCTCGCTGACCAGCCCGGACAGCTCGCGCATCTGGGCGTCCACGTCGCGCAGCAGGGCCTCGCGGTCGGCCGCGGGCAGTGCGCGGTGCGGGTTCGCCTCGGCGCGCAGCAACAGCTCGATGTTGGTCCGCAGGCTGGTCAGGGGGGTGCGCAGCTCGTGGCTGGCGTCGTCGACGAGCTGGCGCTGACGGGCTCTGGAGGCTTCCAGCGCGCGCAGCATGCTGTTGAGGCTCTCCGCGAGCCGAGTGATCTCGTCGGCCCCGGTGACGGGGATCAGCGCCGAGAGGTCCTGGGTGCGGGCCACCTCCTCGGCGGCCGCGGCGGCGGCGTCGACGGGTTTCAGTGCCGCCCGGGCCACGATCCGGCCAGCGAGCGCCGAGCCGACGACCCCGGCGACCCCGACGACGAGCAGCACCAGCCCGAGGTCACGCAGAGTCCGGTCGACGTCGGTGGTCGGCCGGGCGAGCTGGAGCGCCCCGCCGGACGCCGGACGCTGCAGCGGGACCGTGACCAGTCGGTAGGACTGGCCGTCGACGGTGATCGTGCGCAGGTTCTGGGTCCGTTCCCGGCGGGCGACCTCGGCGTCGGCGGCGTCGACCGGGATCCGCACGCTGTTCCAGGACGACACGGCGTTCTGCAGCGGGTTGCCGGTGGCATCCAGGAACTGACCCTCCAGGCCGAAGCTGAAGGCCTGCAGGCCGAGTCCCAGGCCCAGCGAGTTGGTCTGGATGGTGTCCGCGGACGCCTCCGCCTGCTCGATGAGCTGGTCGTCGATGGCCTGGTTGAGAACGATGCTGGTGGCGCCGAGGGAGACCCCGGCGACCACCGCGACGGCGGCGGCCACCGCCATGCCGACGAGCAGCGCGAGCCGCGCCCGCAGAGTGAGCCGGCCCAGCGGCGAGGAGAACCTGAGCCGGGACCGCTGCCTCGACCCGACCCGCCGGGCGAAACCGTCGCGCCGGACGGCGCCCCTCGGCGGGCCGGACTCGCCGCCGGCGGGGGCGCCGGCACCACCACCGGCACCACCACCGGCAGCGCCGGCGGCACCGGCGGCACCGGCGGCACCGGCACCGGCGGGCACCGGATAGGCCGGCATCGGCCGCCCCCAGGACGGCGGCGCCGCACCGCTTGCCGGCGGTCCTGCGCCGGCTCGCGTCACCCGCGGTCCCCCGCCGGCTCACGCAGCACGTAGCCGACGCCGCGCACGGTGTGCAGCAGCCGGGGTTCGCCGCCCGCTTCGAGCTTGCGTCGCAGGTAGCTCACGAAGACCTCCAGCGAGTTGGAGGTGGGGCCGAAGTCGTAGCCCCAGACCCTTTCCATGATCATTGAGCGGGACAGCACCTGCCGCGGATGGCTGAGGAACAGCTCCAGCAGTTCGAACTCGGTCTTCGTCAGGGTCAGTTCGCGCTCGCCCCGGGTCACCTGGCGGCTGGCCTGATCCAGGCTCACGCCGCCGTAGCGCAGCACCGAGTCGGCGACCGCGCCCGACCCGCCGGCGCCGCCCGCCCCGGCGGCCCGGGCTGCGAGCGCCGCCCGGCGGGTCAGCGCCCGCAGCCGGGCGAACAGCTCCTCCAGGGCGAACGGTTTGACCAGGTAATCGTCGGCGCCGACGTCGAGGCCGCTGACTCGATCGGCCAGACCGTCACGCGCGGTCAGCATGAGCACCGGCACGTCGTCGCCACGGGCCCGCAACTGGCGGCAGGTCTCCAGCCCGTCGATGCGGGGCATCATCACGTCGAGGACCACGATGTCCGGTTGGTTGCGGCACACCGCGTCGAGAGCTTCCACGCCGTCGATCGCGGTCGTCACCTCGTAGCCCTCGAACCGGAGCGAGCGCTCCAGGGACTCCCGGACAGCCGCGTCGTCGTCCACCACCAGTACCCGCACGGCTCCAGTCTGCCTGTGCGCAGTGGACAGGTGGATGGTCGCCGGGCCGTCTCAGGAACACCTACCGCGATCTTCAGGCCAGCTTCAGCCAGGCCGCCGGCCCCGGATCCCCGGCTGCGACGGGGTTCCGCCTGGTGGCGCGGCGGGCCGGCGGCGCACGGCGAGCACCCCGGACGGGCTCACCCGGAGCGCGACGGGCTCGGCGGGTCCAGCCGCGGCCGCGGCAGGTCCTCGGTGATCGAGCCGCCCGGCAGTCCCGTCCCCGAGCCGTCGTCCTCGGCCTCGTCGTCGTTGCGCTCCTCCTNGTCGTCGTCGACCACGGTCACCTCGCTGCGCTGGACGGTGCCGAGGGCGATGCCGGCGTCGCTGAGTGCCGTGCGCACCCGCTCCCGCAGCTCGCGGGCCACCTCCCACTGCTTCAGCGGCTGGGTCTTGACCGCGAGACGCAGGGAGTAGCCGTCGGCGGTCATGGTCTCCATACCCCACACCTCCGGCTCGGCGAGGATGAGGCTGCTCCACCGGGGGTCCGCCCACAGCTCGTCGGCGGTGCGGCCGAGCACCCGCTTGGCCTCGCCGACCTCGGTGTCGTAGTCGAGCGGGACGTCGAGCACGGTCCTTGCCCATTGCTGGCTCTTGTTGCCGATCCGGGTGATCTCGCCATTACGGACGTACCAGACGGTCCCCTCGACATCGCGCAGCCTCGTCATCCGCAGGCTCACCGCCTCGACGGTGCCCGAGACGGCGCCGACATCGATGACGTCACCCACGCCGTACTGGTCTTCGAGCAGCATGAACATCCCGGACAGGAAGTCGCGGACGAGGTTCTGCGCCCCGAAACCGACGGCGATTCCCAGTACGCCCGCACTGGCGACGATGGGCGCGAGATTGATGCCCAGCTCGCCCAGGATGCTCAGGAATGCCAACCCGAAGACGAAGATGGAGGTCACGCTGCGCAGCAGCGAACCGACCGTCGCCGCCCGCTGCCGGCGCCTTTCCATCAGCACCGTCGGATCCCCGAACGCGCCCAGCAGCGTCCCGGCGCGGGAACCGCGGAAGAGCCCACCGCCGCCGGAACCAGCTCGTTCCGTGGTTCGCCGGATGAACCTGTGCAGCAGCGCCCGCACCACGAGGGCGATCAGCAGGATGAGGATGATCCTGATCGGGGTGCCCAGGAACACCTCCGCGCCGGAGGCAAGATAGTTACTGTGCGTAGCGTTATAGACGGTGCGACAGAGCAGCCCGGGGCTGGTCCCGCAGGCGTCGCGCAGCGCGTTCGCGACCCCCTCGAGCGAGACCAGCGGATCGGTGGTCACCGATGGACTCGGCGAGGGTGGCGGGGTGGCCGCCGCGGCGGCGGACAGCGGGCCCGGCGACGCGGTGGGCGACGGCGAGGCGGACAGCAGCATCCCCAGGCCGGGGATGAGCGGTTGGGCCAGCAGGGACGGGGCGGGCGTCACGACGTCGGTCATCCTTCCTGTCGATTCCGTCGGTCATGGCGGTCGCGACACCCCCGAGGCGGCCGTTTCGCGGCGTGGCGCGCCCACGACCCCGGGGGGGCGACGATCAGAGATCAGTCTCGCCCATGGGGACGGCCCATCGGTGCCCGCCCCCGGACGTGGCCGGCGGGCGACCACGCGCCGCCATGATGACCCCGCTCACATTGGATCGACGGAGAGTGACTAAAAGTTCACCGATTGATGGGCGGAGAGTGACAAAGGCCACCAGATATGTGCAGCGCCACGGCACGAAAGCCGATGACCATGCAAACAGGCTCGCGTTCTGCCGCCGAAGACGGTTGACTGTCCATTGTCACCGGAGACGCTTGGGCAGAACGGCCCGCAAAGGGCCCTCGGTGGGCAGGAGGTCGGCGCGTGGCAGAGGCGCTGGTTCTCAATGCCACGTACGAGCCTCTGTGCGTGGTGTCGCAAAGGCGCGCGCTCGTCCTGGTCCTGACCGACAAGGCTGTGATGGTCGAATCGGCGGGCCAGGTTCTTCGGTCCTCGACGACGTCTGTCGACGTCCCGATCGTGGTCCGGTTAGCGCGTTTCGTCCGGGTGCCATACCGCTCGCAGGTCCCACTGACCCGCAAGGGGGTGCTGGCGCGCGATCATCACCGGTGCGTGTACTGCAATGCGCCAGCAACATCGCTGGACCACGTCATTCCGCGCTCCCGTGGGGGCGCTCACGTATGGGAGAACGTCGTGGCGGCCTGCGGTCGCTGCAACCATGTCAAAGCCGACCGCGCCGTGGCTGATCTTGGCTGGCGGCTCCGCACGGCTCCCCGAGCGCCGAGCGGAGCCGCTTGGCGCATTCTGGGGTCCCGGCGGATGGATCCGCGCTGGTCGGCCTACCTGAGCACGGACGTGACCGAGGCCGCCTCGGCCTGAGGCACCCGACCCGGTCCCGGGTACGCGTTGTCGGCGCTGGGCAGGTAGCCGGTGTGCGCATCCTCGTGACCGGGGCGACCGGCTACATCGGCGGCCGGCTGGCCCCCCGCCTGCTCGACCAGGGGCACGACGTGCGGGCGATGACCCGCGACCCGGCGCGGTTGCGCGGCGTCCCCTGGGCGGCCCGGGCGCAGGTGGTCCAGGCCGACGCCCGCGACCCGGCCTCCCTGCCGGCGGCGATGGCCGGTGTCGCCGTCGCCTACTACCTCATCCACTCCATCGACTCGGGCGGCGACTTCTCCGCGGTGGACCGCCAGGCGGCGAGCGCCTTCGCCGCCGCCGCCCGCATGGCCGGGGTACGGCGCATCGTCTACCTCGGCGGGCTGAGCCCGGCGGGCGGCGAGGAGGGCCTGTCCGCGCACCTGAGCTCCCGCCAGGAGGTCGCGAGGATCCTGCTGGACTCCGGGATCCCCACCATCGTGCTACGGGCGGCGGTCATCATCGGCAGCGGCAGCGCGTCGTTCGAGATGCTGCGCTACCTCACCGAACGGCTGCCGGTGATGCTGACCCCCCGCTGGGTGCGCACCCGCATCCAGCCGATCGCGGTCCGGGACGTGCTGTACTACCTGATCGGCGCGCTCAGGGTGCCTCCGGAGGTCAACCAGTCCTTCGACGTGGGTGGCCCGGACATCCTGACCTATGCGGAGATGATGCAACGTTTCGCGGCGGTGGAGGGGCTGCGCAGACGGATCATCATTCCGGTACCGGTGCTGTCCCCCGGGCTGTCCTCGCTGTGGGTCGGCGTGGTGACCCCGGTACCCAAGGCCATCGCGAAGCCCCTGGTCCGGTCGCTGCGTACCGAGGTCGTCGTCCGCGACGAGCACGCGGTCCGCCGGTGGATCCCGGACCCGCCGGACGGGCTGATGCCCTTCGACACCGCGGCCGCCTACGCTCTCGCCCGCGTCCGCGAACGCGGCGTCGAGACCCGCTGGTCGACGGCGGTCTGGCCGACCCGCTCACCCGCCCGAACCAGGCGGCGGGCCGGCTCGCCGAAGCCGGCAGGGACCGCAGTGACGGCAGGGACCGCAGTGACGGCAGGGACCGCAGTGACGGCAGGGACCGCAGTGACGGCAGGGACCCTGCCGCCGTCGGTCCTGGGGACCGCGGCGGGACGCGGCGGCGTGGCCTGCGCTCCCCGGCCGCCCGGCGAGCCGACCTTCACGGACCCGCACTGGACGGGCGGGGCGCTCTACGTCGACGAGCGCAGCATGCCGGTGGCCGCCCCACCGAATCGGCTCTGGCGGGTCATCGAGGGCATCGGCGGCGAGAACGGCTGGTACTCGTGGCCGCTGGCCTGGTCGGCTCGCGGCTGGCTGGACATCGTGCTGGGCGGCGTCGGCCTGCGCCGCGGCCGGCGGGACCCGCAGCGGGTGCACGTCGGGGAGGCGCTGGACTTCTGGCGCGTCGAGGAGATCGAGCCCGGCCGGCTGCTGCGGTTGCGCGCGGAGATGAAGATGCCCGGCGACGGCTGGCTGGAGCTGCGTGCCGCCGTCGGCGACGACGGCGGCACGGTCTACCGGCAGCGGGCGATCTTCCTGCCCCGCGGGCTGCCCGGCCAGCTCTACTGGTGGGCGATCAGTCCCTTCCATGCGGCCGTGTTCGGCGGCATGCTGCGCAACATCGTGCGCACCGCCGAGGCGACGCAGGTGTCCCCCGCAGCGTCTGCCCGCCGCTGAGAGCCCGGACAGCAGCGAGAGCCCGGACAGCAGCGAGGGCCCGGGGGCAGGCGGGCCCGGGGGCAGGCGGGCCCGGGGGCAGGCGGGCCCGGGGGTCAGGTCCAGCCCCGGCCCTGGGCCGGCGGGTCGGGGGGAAACGGTCCGTGCCCCGGGGGATCCATCAGCGGCGGCGGTTCGGATCCGGCTGGCAGCCGGCCCCCGACGCCACGTCCCGGCACGTCGGGGATCTCGATGTCGAACCAGACCCGCTTGCCGCCCGGGGTCGTCTCGACTCCCCAGGCCAGCGACAGCGCCTCCACCAGCAGCAGGCCCCAGCCCGACTCGGGGTCGGGCTTGTTCGCCGCCGCCGCGCCCGGACGCGGCAGGTGGCCGCCCTCGCGGTCCTCGACGCTGATCCGCAGCCGGCCCGGCTCCAGCGACGCCCGCAGCACCAGGTCGCTGCGCGCGTGCAGGACCGCGTTCGTCACCACCTCGCTGACCAGCAGGGTCGCGTCCTCGACCGAGGTGATGCCGTAGTCGAGCATGACGTCGCGCATCGCCATCCGGGCCTGCCCGGCCGAGGCGGCCACCGCGGGCAGCGCCAGTTCGAGCAGCGGCGGGTTCACCGCCTGGGTGGTCAGCACCACCATGGCTGTGTCGTCGTCGGTGCGGGCCGGCAGGTCGGCGGCGATCAGGCACCGTTCGAGCAGCGACCGGGCCGTCTCCTCGGCCGGGCCCTCGCCGGTACCGGCAACCGTGTCCGGGCCGAACCAGCTCCGCGCGGCGAAGCTGTCACCGCGGGCCCGGCGGCGCCGATCGGCCCCCCCGGCGCGACGTTCGCCCCCGGCGCGGCGGTCCGGGCCGGTGCGCCGGTCCCGGCCGCTGCGCCGGTCGGCCATGCCCCGCGGCGGGCCGAGGGAGGGCCCGGGCGCCCGCCGGTCGACCCACGCGCCGGTCGACGCCTCGCCGGGCCTGTCAGAGCCGCCGGCCGGGTCGCCCTCCGCCGCACCCCCCCGCGCAGCGTCGCCGGGGTTGCCGTTTGCCGCGGCCTGGCCGGCCCGCGCGGCGGCCACCCGGGCACGCTGCTCGGTCAATCCGCGCCGCAGGTTCTCCAGGCCGTCGACCAGCGGCCGGCGCCGCGACTCCACCAGGCCGTCGGTGAACATCACCAACGCCGAGCCCGGCGGCAGCGTCACCGTCGTCTCGCTGAAGCCGCCGCCCTCGCCGACGCCGAGCGGCAGGCCGGGGTCGAGCACGAGGTAGTCCGGGTCCTCGTCGGGCAGGATCACCAGCGGGGCGGGGTGCCCGGCGTTGGCGATGGTCGCCCGGCCGGTATGCCGGTCGTAGACCGCATAGATGCAGGTGGCGAGCTGCAGGCCGGGCAGCAGGCCGACGACCCGATCCAGCCGGGTGAGGACCTCCGCGGGGCACCAGTCCTCCAGCGCGTAGGCCCGCAGCGCCGCGCGAAGCTGGCCCATCACCGCGGCGGCCCGCAGCCCGCGGCCCATCACGTCGCCGATGGCTACTCCCACCCTGCCACCGGACAGCGGGATCACGTCGTAGAGGTCGCCGCCGACCTCGGTGCCCGCCGTCCCCGGCCGGTACTCCATGGCGATCTCGACGCCCTCGAGAGCGGGCGGATGGGCCGGCAGCAGCGAGCGCTGCAGGGTCAACGCGGACTCCTGGGCCTCCTTGAAGCGCAGGGCGTTCTCCAACGCGAGGGCGCCGCGGCGGGCCAGGTCCTCCAGCAGAGTGACCTCGGCGTTGGTGTAGAAGCCCTCGCGGCGGCCGACGGTGATGGCGCCGAGGATCCGCCCGTGCACCGACAGCGGCACGTTCGCCGTCGGGCCGCCCTGGATGCGGCGGAACTGCTGGTAGGCGAGCTCGTGCGGGAACGACAGCGTGGCTCGCAGGCTGTCGAAGTCGGGCAGGCAGTAGGTCTGCCCGTTGCGCAGCACGACGCCGGGCGGGAAGTCGTCGGCGAGCGTGGGCGGGCGGGTGGCGACGATCGCCCGCATGATCTTGTCGACCTTCGGGTCGATGAAGACGGTGGCGCCCAGCCGCACGTCGTCGCCGTCGCGCACCCAGACCATCGCGCCGGTGCCGAAGCGGGGCACCGCCAGCCCGGCCAACAGGTCGGGGACGTGCTCAGGATCGAGGGTGCCACCGAGGACGAGCCCGGCGTCGGCCAGGAACGACGCCGGCGAGCCGTCCGGGCCGCCCCGGCCGTCGCCGCCCGGGCCGCCCCACAGCACGCGGGCGATCCCCCGGGCACCGCGCAGCCCCGCTGACGCCGAGCGGCGCACCTGCTGCGACATCCGGGCTGCCGCCTGCGAACTCAGGGCGATCCCGGCGTCCGCCGCGGCAGCGATAGCGGACATGCCGGACGAAGCCCCGGTGGCGGGTTCGGGCGTCGGGGCTGGATCCCCCCGCCCCCGATCGAATCCGACTACCGGGACCGAGCCGTAACGGCCAGTCACCTGGTCCACCCGCGGAAGTCTAGTTCGGTAACCGGATATCGCGCATCGCGAGAACGTCGACCCGAGCCGGGAGCAGTACCCCATCGCCATCCCTTCGCGCACTCGAGCCGGGTTTGCCGCCACCGAGCCGTCGCCGGAGGAGCATGTGTCGCACCAGCGCGGCCGTCCGACCGCCCGCGTCCGAAAGGCCGCGACGGTGGGGCAGCCCGAAGCATCGAGTCCCGACGGGGCGGTAGGTCCGGACGGGGCGGTAGGTCCGGACGGGACAGACCGGGCGGGGCCGAGGTGCTAGATACGCCGCCGGAGGCCGGGACGGCCGGCAGATCTGTCGGTGTCCCGGCGTCGGCGACGGCGCCCTGGTGGGTATCGGTCACCGCGGGACCAGGGGCCTTAGAAAGGATCACATGGGGATACATCATTCCAGCACTGACTATTCCACGATTGGATCGAGTTCTGGTAACAGGGGGGAAACCCCCCGTTCGTCTCCGGCCCGCGTTGGCAACCGGGATGCCGGATGGTGGCGGCGGGCCGTGTTGTACGAGGTGTATCTGCGCAGCTTCGCCGACTCCGACGGCGACGGCGTCGGCGACCTCACCGGTCTGCGCCAGCACCTGCCGGCCCTCGCCGAGCTGGGCGTGGACGCCCTGTGGATCACACCCTTCTACCCGTCCCCGATGGCCGACCACGGCTACGACGTCGCCGACCACCGCGAGGTCGACCCGCTGTTCGGCAGCCTCGCCGACGTCGATGCGCTGCTCACCGACGCCGCCGACGCCGGTCTCGCCGTCCTCGTCGATCTGGTTCCGAACCATTCCAGCTCGGCGCATCCGGCCTTCCAGGCGGCGCTGGCGGCCCCGGCGGGCGGACCCGAGCGGGAGCTGTACATCTTCCGGGACGGGCGGGGACCGGACGGCGGCGAGCCCCCGAACAACTGGATGTCCGTCTTCGGCGGTCCGGCCTGGACCCGGGTTGCCGACGGCCAGTGGTACCTGCACCTGTTCGACGCCGAGCAACCCGACTGGAACTGGGACCATCCCGCGGTGCGGGCCGATCATGAGGCGACCCTGCGTTTCTGGCTCGACCGGGGCGTCGACGGCTTCCGCATCGACGTCAGCCACGGCCTGGTCAAGGACGGCGAGCTGCGCGACAACCCACCCGACCGGGTGATCGACGACAGCGGGTTTCGGGAGGAGGGCGAACCGCGGGTCTGGGACCAGGACGGCGTGCACGAGATCTACCGGAGCTGGCGGGCGATCACTGACGAGTACACCCGCCGGGACGGCCGGCCCCGGGTGCTGATCGGGGAGACCTGGGTACGCGACCCGGCGCGCCTGGCCCGGTACGTCCGCCCCGACGAGCTGCACCTGACGTTCTCGTTCTCCCTGCTGACCATCCCGTGGTCGGCGCCGGCCTGGCGGACGGTGATCGACGCCGAACGCGCGGCGCTCGCGGCGGTCGGCGCGCCGGCCACCTGGGTGCTGGCCAACCACGACGTGGTGCGTCCGGTGACCCGCTACGGGGGCGGGGAGGTCGGCACCCGCCGCGCCCGGGCGGCGCTGCTGACCCTGCTCGCGCTGCCCGGCGTCGCCGTGCTCTACCAGGGCGACGAGCTGGCGCTGCCGCAGGCCGACGTGCCGCCGGCGGCGCGCCAGGACCCGGCGTGGACCCGTTCGGGGGGCACGGTGGCGGGCCGGGACGGCGCCCGCGTGCCGCTGCCCTGGTCCGGCGACGCGCCGCCGTACGGATTCACCGCGGACGGCGTCGAGCCGTGGCTGCCGCAGCCGGCCGACTGGGCCGGGTTCGCGATCCTCGCCCAGGCCGAAGATCCGATGTCGACGTGGCTGCTCATCCGTGGGGCGCTCGCGCTGCGCCGGGCCCTGCCGCACCTGCGCGGCGACGAGCTGCACTGGCGCGACGACGCACCCGCGGGCTGTCTTGCCTTCGACCGGACGACCGCGGACCCGACGACCGCCGAACGGGCGACCCCGGGGGCGCCCACCTCGGTGGGGCCGGCACGTATGACGTGCGTGACGACGATGGGACGGGAGGTGACAATCGACCTGAGCGGCCGACTGGTGCTCGCGAGCGGACCTGTGGGTTACGACGGCGCGACGCTGACCCTGCCACCGGACACCACGGCGTGGGTCGCACCCCGTACGGGCTGAGAGCGCATCGGCGGCCCGGATGCAGGCGAATGTGACGCACAATGGAGGCGTGAGCCAGCCCCGCACACCGGCCCAGCCCACGACGACCTTCTTCGATGCGGTCGGCGGAGAGCCGACGTTCCGCAGGCTGGTCGCGCGGTTCTACCAGGGGGTGGCGAACGATCCGGTGTTGCGTCCGCTGTACCCGGAGGAGGATCTGGCGGGGGCGGAGGATCGCCTGCGCCTGTTCCTCATCCAGTACTGGGGCGGCCCGAGCGATTATCAGGAGCTGCGGGGCCACCCGCGGCTGCGGATGCGGCACGTGCCGTTCGCGATCGGCCCGGTACAGCGCGACGCCTGGCTCGTCGTGATGCGCGCGGCGGTCGACTCCCTGAACCTGCCGCCCGATCAGTACAAGACGCTCTGGGACTACCTGCAGATGGCGGCGAACTCGCTGCAGAACCGCGCCGACTGAGCTCGCCGCCTGAGTTCGCCGCCTGAGTTCGCCGACAAGGCCGTCCGACGACAAGGCCGTCCCGACGCCGCCGCCCGTGCTGGTCTCCCAGCCCGGGCGGCGGCGGAACGTCAGTCGCGCGTGAGCTTGCGGTAGGTGACGCGGTGTGGGCGGGCGGCCTCCTGGCCAAGCCGCTCGATCTTGTTGGCCTCGTAGTCGGCGAAGTTGCCCTCGAACCAGAACCAGCGGGCCGGGTCCTCGTCGGTGCCCTCCCAGGCGAGGATGTGGGTGGCGACCCGGTCGAGAAACCAGCGGTCGTGGGAGACGACCACGGCGCAGCCGGCGAACTCCAGCAGCGCGTCCTCCAGCGACCGCAGGGTCTCCACGTCGAGGTCGTTGGTGGGCTCGTCGAGGAGCAGCACGTTGCCGCCGCGCTTGAGGGTCAGGGCGAGGTTGAGCCGGTTGCGCTCACCGCCGGACAGCACGCCGACGGGCTTCTGCTGGTCCGGGCCCTTGAACCCGAACGACGACACGTACGCCCGGCTGGGGAAGTCGACCTTGCCGACGACGATGTGGTCGAGGCCGTCGGAGACGACCTGCCAGACGTTCTTCTTCGGGTCGAGGCCGGCCCGGGACTGATCGACGTAGGCGATGTCGACGGTGTCACCGATGACAAGGCTGCCCGCGTCGGGAGTCGCCTGCCCGGTGAGCATCGTGAACAGCGTGGTCTTGCCGACCCCGTTGGGGCCGATCACACCGACGATGCCGCCACGCGGCAGGGTGAACGACAGGTCGTCGATGAGCAGACGGCCGTCGAACCCCTTGGTTAGCCCCTTGGCCTCGATGACCTGGTTGCCCAGCCGTGGGCCGGGCGGGATCTGGATGTCCTCGAAGTCGCGCGGGCGAGCCCGGTCCGCCTCGGCGGCCAACTCCTCGTAGCGGGACAGGCGTGACTTGCTCTTGGTCTGGCGGGCCTTCGGGTTGGAGCGGACCCACTCGAGTTCCTGGGCGAGGACCCGGCGCCGCTTGGCGTCCTTCTGGCCCTCGACCTTGAGCCGGGCCGCCTTGGCCTCCAGGTAGGTCGTGTAGTTGCCCTCGTAGGCGTGCGCGCGGCCCCGGTCGAGCTCGAGAATCCAGCCGGCGACGTTGTCGAGGAAGTACCGGTCGTGGGTGACGGCGAGCACGGCGCCGGCGTAGCGGGCCAGGTGCTGCTCGAGCCAGGCGACGCTCTCCGCGTCGAGGTGGTTGGTCGGCTCGTCGAGCAGCAGCAGGTCGGGCGCCTCGAGCAGCAGCTTGCACAGGGCGACCCGGCGCCGCTCACCGCCGGACAGCAGCGACACGTCGGCGTCACCCGGGGGCAGCCGCAGCGCGTCCATCGCCTGATCGAGCTGACTGTCGAGCTCCCAGGCGTTGCCGGCCTCGATCTTGTCGATGAGCTCGGCCTGTTCGGCGAGCAGCGAGTCGAAGTCCGCGTCGGGCGCGGTCATCTTCTCGTTGATCTCCTCGTAGCGGGCGAGCACCCGGCGGATCTCGCGCACCCCGTCCTCGACGTTGCCGCGGACGTCCTTGGTCTCGTCGAGCGCCGGCTCCTGGGCGAGCATGCCCACGGAGTAGCCGGGGCTCAGGATCGCCTCACCGTTACTCGGCTGGTCGAGCCCAGCCATGATCTTGAGCAGGGACGACTTCCCCGCCCCGTTGGGACCGACCACCCCGATCTTCGCTCCGGGCAGGAAAGCCAGGGTCACGTCATCGAGGATGACCTTGTCACCGTGGGCCTTGCGCGCTTTGCGCAACTGGAAGACGTACTGCGCCATGTCGTCAACCCTAGGGCATCGCGGCGACCACCCTCGCGGCGGTGATCGGTGGCGTGACCGTCCACCACCGTTTCGCGGTCTGTTCCCGCCGGCCGCACCGGCCCTCACGGCCTCGGTGGGATACCTCCACCGGATCGCGGGCACGGACGGTACGAGAGCCGTCACCAGACGGCGAGAGGTGGCGGGCGGGCAGGTATGCGGGCGAATGACCACCGGTTCGGGCTGGCGGCCGAGGCGTACGTCTTCGGCTACCCGCTGGTGAGCAACGTCCGGCTGAGCGGGCGGTTCGCGGGCGAGGGGATCGGGCTGCTCGCACCCGCCGGGTTCAACGCCTTCGCCCACATGCGTGATCTTCCGGGCCCACGCTCGCCGTTCGTCAGCGTCAACGCGGACGTGCTGCACTCGGTGGCGCAGGTCGACCTCGCACCGGGCCCGCTGGTCCTGTCCGTCCCGGACTGCGGTGACCGGTACAGCCTGCTGCTGTTCGTCGACGCCTGGCGCAACAACTTCGCCTACGCGGGGCGACGGACCGGCACCGGGCGCGGCGGGTCGTACGTGCTCGTGCCACCCGGCTGGACGGAGCCGACGCCGTCGGACCTGATCCGCATCGAGGTCCCGACCCGACTGCTGACCGTGATCGGCCGTTTCGGCCTCGACGACCCGGCCGACGCCCGCCCGGTCCACCGGCTTCAGGACGAGCTCCGGTTGCATCCCCTGGATCCGGGCGCGCGCCGAGCGGAGGGACCGCCGGAGCATTCGAAGAGCGTCTGCGACGACCTGCGGTTCTGGGAGGAGCTGCGGATCTGGCAGCGGGCCTGCCCCCCGCCGCCGGCCGAGGCCGACTATGCCCGCCGCTTCGCCCCGCTCGGGATCTTCGACGATCCCTCGCCGTACGTCGATCCCGATCCGGCGCTCACCTGGTCGCTGCGCGGCGGGTTGCGCGCCGGCCGCGACGGGCTCGAACGCGTCGCCCACGCCGGGCGGGCACTGAGCAACGGCTGGTCCAGCACCCCGCACGCCCTCGACTTCAACCTCGACCGCCTGGGGCCGGGAACCCGCGACGAGCCGGCCTGGCGGATGACCGACCGCGACCAGGCCCGGCTGGCTCGGGCGATGGCGGCCCGTCAGCCGATCGGCGCGACCCACGGCTACGAGAGCATCGAGGCGACCTGCCTGGTGGACGTTGAGGGCCGCCGCCTGACGGGCGCCCACCGCTACATCTTTGACCTGGCGCCGCCGCCCCCCGCGGCGGAATGGTCGGTGACGATGTACGACGCTCCCGAGTACTACCTGGTGGACAATTCCCTGCACCGGTTCTCCCTGGGCAGTCGAACCCGCGACCTGCGCCGCGGCCCGGACGGCTCGGTCCGTGTCCTCATCCAGAGCGATCCCCCGTCCGACGAGGTCGAGCAGGCCAACTGGCTGCCCGCGGCGACCGGCGACTTCCGTCCCACGCTGCGGATCTACGGCCCTGGCGAGGACGTGCTCGACGGCACGTACGCACCGCCACCGATCCGCCGCGTCGACTGAGTCACCTCGCCCCCTCGCCTGTCCGTGACGTCGCCCCCCCGGGCGGCACCGGCGTCCGCGAGGCTGACCCGCAGCGGCGGCCGGGCACCCGTGCCGACCTCGTCGACCTGCCCCACCGACCCGAGCACCGTGACCGCGGGCCCGCCCCGATCCGGCGCAGCGCGGCCCGCGGCGAGCCGCACGGGGAGGATCTGCTGGTCGACGGCGTGCTCGTGCCCCCGGCGGTCCGTCGCATACAGCGTCACGGCGACGGAGGTGCCGCGGCCGCCGCGGACCACGGTCGCCGTCGGGCGGACGGCCGGCTTACGCGCCGCGCCCGGGCGAGCCGACCCCGTGTCGTCATCGAGGGCGAGATCGTCCACGCCGAGGCCGTCGTCGTCGACGGTGAACGTCAGCGACGTCGCCGCCCGCGGGTCGACCGGGATGGAAAGCCGGTCGCGGCCGGCGGTGAGCACGAGCCGGGCGGACCGGCTCCGAGGCGGCGTGGCGCCGGCCGGGACGGCGACCGTCGCCGCCACCCGGTCCCCGGCGCGGACCGCGAGTCGCTCGACCCGCGCCGTGGACGGCGACCCGGGCGACCGGTCGTACGCCGGGGCGAGGCGCAGCAGGTAGGCAGGCCGGTCGGGATGGTCCGCGACCACGGTGAGGTCGTCGACGCCGCGGGCGACCGCATACAGCACCGGGTCGTCGAGATCCGGGCCGTTGGCCGTCACGGGGGTGGGATGGCCGAGGAACGCCGGGTTCGCCGCGACGAACACCAGCGGGCGATCCGGCAGCCGGCGCAGCATGGCGCGCAGCTCCCGGTCGTTGCCGGTCAACACGAGGTTGTCGCGCACCGCACCGGTGAGGACCACGACCGTGAGGGTGACGACGGCCGCCACGACCGGGACGAGCACGGCGAACCCGAGCCGGCGTCCACGGGCGACCAGGGCAGCCGCGCCCCACGCGCATCCGGTCGCGCCGAGGTGCACGAGCGGGATGAGGACGGCGACCATGTAGAAGGGGCCGAGGTAGCGGATGCCGCCCCACAGCTCGGCGGCGTTCCACGCTCCCCAGAAGCAGACATACCCAATCAGGAACAGCAGTCCGCCGAGGCCCAGCATCGCGGCGGGCGCGGACAGTCGCCGCCGCACTCCGGCGGCGAGCGACGCCGCCGCAAGCACGACGCCGCCGAAGGCCCAGCCGCCGAGCAGCCAGAGATGGTCCCCGACGGAGCTCAGTCCGTCGGTGAGGCCGAAGTCGTGCCGCCCGTCGGCCGGGTAGAGCTTGCGCAGCCCGAAGCCGATCCGATCGTCGGGTTCGAGCAGCGCGAACGGCAGACGCAGCGGGCTCCCGGTCGCCGCCGCGTTGGTGAGCAGCACGATCGCCGCCGGCGCGGCCAGGCCGCACACCAGCCAGCGCACCAGCCACCAGCACCGCCCGGCCGAGGTCACCAGCAGCCAGACCGCGAGGGGTGCCAGCAACAGCACGACGTCGTACGGCCGCACCGCCGCGGCGACGCCGAGCGCGACCCCGGCACCCAGCACGGGCGGCGCGCGGTGTAACCGCCGGCCTCGCAGCACCCCGAGCATGGTCGCCTGGAGCAGGACCAGTGCCGGCAGGTAGCTGAGCACCATGGCGCTCTGCAGAAGCACCAGCGGGGAAAGGGCGAGCAGGGTCGCGGCCAGCGCCGCGACCCTGCGGCTGCCCGACAGTTCGACGCCGAGCAGGTAGGTGACGACGACCGCCGCCGCCGCAATGACGGCGAGCGCCGGATCGATGCTGCCGGCGACGAACAGGCTGGCCGCGAAGACCGCGGGCACGAAGGGCGTGTACTTCAGGACGTAATGGTCGTCGACGACGGTGCCGAGCCACGGCAGGTAGGACTGCGCGGGATGCGGCGCGGGCGGGAACAGCCTGCCCTCGGCCAGCGTCCGAGCGTGCAACAGGTAGATGCCCTCGTCGTTGTTGACCGACAGCAGGGGAAAGACGGTGTGTCTCAGCACGACGGCAGCGGCGGCGCTCAGCATGGCGAGCACCGCGACGTACCGCGCTGCCGCCGGAGCAGCGGCGAGGCGCCCCCTCAGGCGCCGACCGAGGGCGTCCTCACCCGGCCCCGCGGGACTGCCTGTGGGGGCCCTTCCCCAAACTGCCCGCTGCGCCGGGACGGCCGGCAGCACCGGACCGGAGTCCGGCTCGGCGGGCGCGGGTGCGCGCCGCCTGCTCTCGTGCCGGCTACTCACCCCCGGCACGCTACCCAGCGCCGCCGACGGCGTCGGCGGCAGGTCCACCCCACCTTTACGCATTGCCGTCATCGTTGGCCATGAGATGATCAGTGCTGCTCGGCGGCGGCAGAGAACGCGCGCCAGGGCGAGCCGTCCACGCCCGAGCCGGACGGGAAGGGCGTCGCCCCCGCTCCCCCTCCGCCCAGGGCGTCGGCCCGCGGTGCCGCCGTAGCCAGCGGCGCCGACACCCCCGGCACCAGGCCGGCCGCTGTCGACCCGATCGCGGCGACGCCGATCGGCTGCATGTCCCTCGTCAGGGCGTGCGCCAGCTCCTCCCTTCCGCCGGTGACCGCGACCGACGCGACGTGCTCCGGCTGCGGTGGACCGACCTCGGCCGACTCTCGCAGGTCGACCAGCGGCCCGCCGCCGGGCAGGTTGAGCCCGGTGGCCTCGACCGGTGCGGCTGCGGGCCGCCGGGTAAGCCGCTGGGAGCGCGCCGCGTGCCAGGTCAGCTCCGTGCCGACGGCATCGGCGTCGATCTCGTAGCTGACGCGCCGCTCCCCCTCGCTCGTCTCGAACGAGCGCTGCCGCAGCCGGCCGTAGACCAGCGCCCGGTCCCCGCGCACGAGGCTCGCGGCGACGTTGTCGGCAAGCTGCCGCCAGCAGGACACGCGAAGAAACAGGGTCGCGCCGTCGACCCATCGATTCTCGGATCGGTCGAAGCGGCGCGGCGTGGAGGCCAGGCGGAAGCTGCACACCGAGGCACCGTTCGTCGTCGTCCGGTGCTCCGGGTCCTCGACGAGGTTGCCGACGAGGGTGATGGTCGTGTCGAGCATCGCGTGCTCCTCGGGTCAGGGAGGAAGGTGCCGGCGCGGCGTTGCGCCGGCGTCGTTTCACTGTGGGCCGCCAGGGACGGCTCCGGAAGCCCCGACCATCCGGCTGTGGATAACCGGCGTCCGTCCACACCCCTCCCCATCCCAGGCCTCCCCGTTTCGGACCACTCCGCCCGGACCCGCCCGGACCCGCCCGGACCCATCCGGGCCAGGCGAGCAATACGGACGACCGGAGCGGGAACACCATCCCTGGACGCCCGGTTGCCGATCCATGGGTCGGCGAGATGCCAGGCCATGGCCCGATCGGACGATGCGGCGCCCGGTCCGGCGTTCGCCCGCCCCACCCGACGCCCGGCGACCACGTCTCGCCGACGTGGTTCCCCACCAGCACCGTCGTACCCGGAGGACAGCGATGTCGACGACCACGACCAGCTCGACCACCAGCCCGGACGGCACCCCCACGGCCGCGGGCAGCGGAACCTTCCTGCTCGGCGGCGACCTGCCGATCACCCGGCTCGGGTTCGGCGCCATGCGCATCACCGGCCCCGGCATCTGGGGTCCCCCCGCCGATCCGGCCGAGGCCCGCGCCGTGCTGCGCCGCGCGGTGGAACTCGGCGTGAACTTCATCGACACCGCCGACTCCTACGGCCCGCACGTCAGCGAGGAACTGATCGCCGAGGCGCTGCACCCCTACCCCGAGGGGCTCGTCATCGCGACCAAGGGCGGCCTGACCCGGCAGGGTCCGAACCGGTGGGCTCCGGTCGCCCGCCCCGCCTACCTTCGCCAGCAGGTGGAGATGTCCCTGCGCCGACTGAAGCTGGAGCGGATCGACCTCTACCAGCTCCACCGCATCGACCCCGCCACCCCCGTCGAGGAATCCCTCGGTGAGCTGCGTGCGCTGCAGCAGGAGGGGAAGATTCGCCACATCGGCCTGTCCGAGGTCAGCGTCGCCGAACTGGCCCACGCCCGCACCCTGGTTCCGATCGTCAGCGTGCAGAACCGCTACAACCTCGCCTACCGGACCNCCGAGGACGTCCTCGACTACTCCGACCGTGAGGGCATCGGCTTCATTCCGTGGAACCCGGTCGACACCGGCCGGCTCGCCCTTCCCGGCAGCGTCCTCGACGCCGCCGCCAAGCACCACAGCGCCAGCCCGGCCCAGCTCGCCCTCGCCTGGCTGCTGCGCCGCTCCCCCGTGGTGCTGCCGATTCCGGGTACGTCGTCAGTGGCCCATCTGGAGGAGAACATCACCGCGGCCNGAGTCGAACTCACTGACGACGAGTTCGCCGACCTGTCCCGTCTGGCCGCCTCCTGACCCCCGGCCACCCGCACCGCAACACCCCGCGCCCCGGTATCTCGGCCCCGGCATAGCCCGATNGGACCAGCGAACCGGGGCGCGGCCACTCCTCTGCCGTTCCCTCGCACCCCCACGTGGTCGCCCCGACTCACCGGCCGGCGACGTGTCCCCGCGTGTCCAGTACCTGGTCAGGGCTTGCTACCCTGGGTGGAGCTTCCCGGTAGGCCCATCCTGTACCAACGCGCCCGTAGCTCAGTGGATAGAGCGAGTGCCTTCTAAGCACCAGGTCGCAGGTTCGATCCCTGCCGGGCGCACGCGGGGATCGGGCCCACATGCTGCGCCATTTCGATCCCCTCGTCATGTCTGCCGGTTACGCCGCAGCCCGCTGACGGGGACGTCAACGGGCCCTCAGCGAACACGGCGTCGATGAATCCGTCGGGTCCGCCGCCAATCTCGCCTTAGGCCAGAGGTCATAGCTCGACGGTCTCCGACCGGCCGGGGAGAGTATCGGGAATCCCCCGCAGCCCCACAGCCGGGCGAAGCCGATGAGAAGGAGGCCGAGGGCCGTGTCCGGCCCTCGGCCTCCGGGTCTCATGGTTCCGGCGATCCGCCCAGGTCAGGGCTTTGGGTCAGGGGACAAGGATGATCTTCCCGCGGACATGGCCGGTGAGGCTGAGCTCGAACGCCTTCGCGGCCTCGGCGAGGGGGAAGCGGTCCTGGATCTCGAAACGAACCACGCCCTGTTCGGCCAGCTTCACGACCGCGGCCAGCCTGTCCTCGGACGCGGCGACCGCCGCAATCCCGGCGGCGGCGGCATGCTCGTCGGCTACGGCCGTGACCGCACGGGACAGGTCGGGAAGAAGCGCCACCGTCGCCGCGACCGACGCCGCACCGCCGACATTGTCGATCGAGGCGTTGATCGTTCCGAGGGCCTTCACGGCATCCACCAGACCGTCCCCGTACGTGACGGGCTCCGCGCCGATCGAGCGGAGGTAGTCGTGGTTGGCCGGGGAGGCCGTACCGATCACGCGGGCGCCGAGCGCCTTGGCGATCTGGACCGTCGCCGTCCCCACTCCCCCAGCCGCGGCGTGGACGAGCACGGTGTCGCCCTCCCGGACACCGACCTGGTGCACCGCGGAGTACGCGGTCCCGGCCGCAACGGGCAGTGACGCCGCCTGCTCGAAGTCGACGGCGGCCGGCTTCGCGATCAGCGAGCTCGCGGGCACGTTGGCCTGCGCGCGGTAACCACCGGTGAAACCTGACCAGATGACCTCGTCGCCGACGGCGAACCCGTCCACGCCCGAGCCGACCGCGTCGACCACGCCAGCCGACTCGTTACCCGGCACGGCGGGCAACTGCAGCGGCACAAAGTCCTTCAGGTAGCCGGCGACGACCTTCCAGTCGACCGGGTTGACCGAGATCGCCCGGTTCACGATCCGGACCTCCCCCGCGCCCGGCTCCCCCACCGTCTCCTCGGCCTGCACCAGCACCGTCGGGCTGCCGTACTCCTCGAAATAGATCTTCACGCTCATCCTGGACTCCCTGGTCATCGGTTCGATGTCGACACCGCGGGCCGGTGTCGACGTGTGCCGGGTGAGGCTCTGGTGCCGGATCGCCGCCCTGCCGTTGCGGGTGACCCCGGGTCGGCTGTGCTCGACGAGGGGCCTCGCCGCCCATCGGATCGGACGACGCGGATTCGGCGGCGCTGTCAGGTACGGAAGACGGACGCGCTCAGCGCGAACACAACGCGGCGCTGACCCGCTGCAGATCGACGTGCAGCGCCCGGTAGGCCTGGAACGAGGCCAGGACCTCGGTGACGGGGCACCGCGCCGATCGCGCGGACCGCACCATCGCACCCGCTCCCGTCGTCGTCCGCGCGGAGGCCTCACCGCGCTCACAGCCTCAATCCTGTACTGAGACGCCCACCGCGGGCCCGCTATTCCCGACCTTTTCGATCGACCAGCGGACAACGCTGCGGTGACGACCTGCACGGATGCGTAGGCCGTTGGCGACGTGAGCTTGGGACGCCATGTATCAGCCAGCCCCGGGTCGGGTCGGGTCGGACCCATGCGGCGCCCCGCGAACGCATCGCCCATCGCCGGCCCTCTAACGATCTCCGGGAGTTACTGATCTTTAATGTGCCGGGTCGGACGGACGCGGCGCCGGCGCCGGCGCCGGAGCCGGAGCCGGAGCCGGCGGACAGGGTAGGCGCCTGGTCATGTCAGCCTCCCTACCGTGTCCGGGAGACAACCAACAGGGCAGACCTAGCCACCACAACCTTGATCCAACGAACTACCGCCAAGCACCAGGTCGCATCGATCCCGGCCGGGCGCACCCAGCCGGGTGACGGCGCCCCTGACCCGGGCGTCGCAGTCTCCTGCGCGGAGGGTTCGTCTCCTGGCTCCGGGTTGCGCCTCAGTCATCCCGCTGGTAATAGACAGAGATCGAGTGCCAGGCGCCGTCGGCCGTGACTTCGGTGTGCATCACCAGTTCCTGGACCTCGATGTCGCCCAAGGCGTCGATCGAGTCAGCGACCCGTCGAAGGAGAGCGCCGACGTCGTCCTGGCCGGGCCCCACGGGGTTTGCCTGGGAAAAGTGGAACACGGTCCAGCGATCCCGAGCCCCGTCTCGCCACGCTGCCGCATTCTCTGCCATCCGTCAGCCTCGATTCACCGCACCATCCGGCACGCATGGCGCGAATCCACCCCTCGGCACCGCCGACGACTTCGTCGCCACGGTCAGCGAAAAGCTCCGGGCGGTACACCTCGCGAGACGCGGCACTAGAGGATCCAGCGGAGCTGCTGGGTCCGTTCCGGATCCAGGTGGTCGGCCGGGGGAAGCCAGCGCAGCGGCTGGGTCCGCTCGGACTCCGACCCTGCGGCCGTCGCGGTCGGACTACCGACAGCGCGCGCCGCGGCGGGTCGGCGATCGCCGTGGCGGCCTTCGCTGCGGGCTCCGGCCGGGAACTTCCCGTTGAAGATCTTGCGGAGAAAGGGCGACCGCAGGATGACGAAGTGGTGGAGGGCGAACGTCACGCCGAAGGTGAGGGTCGTGACCAGGAGCATCTGCGGCCAGCGCAGGCTCGGGTCGAACGAGAGAAGCGTGGCGATGACGTAGATCCAGAAGTAGTGGAAAAGGTAGACCGTGTAGGACGCGTCGGAAAGGTAGCGAACGGCCGGCCGGGGGCCGGGAACGAGCCGGCTCGCCACGGCGAACAGGTTGACGGTGATCGCGACGGTGAACAGGGTCCGGCTGAGTACCACACCGGTGGACGAGGCCAGCCCGCCCACCCAGCCCCGGGTGGCCGCCAGCAGCAGGACGCCGGCCACGGCAAGCAGTATCGGCGCAGGCCGCTGGAAGGCCGGCAGGAGTCGCCGCCGATCCAGGTAGAGAAGCACGCCCAGGAGGAAGAACGGCAGGAAGTCCAGCGTCTCCTCGACCGGGAGATCGAGGGGATCGGAACCGATGGCGGGAACGACGGCGGCTCGGTACCCCCCGCGAATGAGGATGGTGCCCACCATGACCGATATGATGATCGTGGCCATGACGCGTGGTCGACCGGTGGTTGCCCGCCGGTAGACGGGGCTGGACACGACGCGGGATAGCACGGTCACGGCCGCCGGGGTGCACAACGCGTAGACGAGCAGCGCCACCAGAAACCATAGCTGCAGAAGCCAGCGCAGCTCCCCCGCCGGCTCGGGGACGGTGTGTCCCTGCAGGAATTCCAGGAACGAGACGTCCGGGTTGTGAAAGTTGTAGCTCAGCCACAGTGCGGTGGGGTTGAGCAGGACCAGGGTGGAGACGAAGGGAATTCCCACACTGGCAAGCCTGCGGCGCACGGTGCGCGCGGGTCCGTACTTCCCGACGAGCATCGCGGAGAGAAATCCGGAGATCAGAAAGAAGTCCGCCATCCGGAAGAGGCCGGAGGCATAGGCGATCCCGTTGAAGATCGGATCGTCACCAAGCGTCGAGGCGTGTACGAAGACTCCGCCCAGCATGAAGATGCCACGTAACGCGTCCAGGTAATGGTAATGTTCGTCTGGCGCGGACGGTGCCGCCTTTCCCCCCACGATCCCTCCACCAAGACCACCGGAGCGCTCCGGCATACCCCTACGGCCGACGCTCTCCAACGAAGACGCCGACGGACACACTTGTTTCCATATCGTATGGAAAGCGAAGACTGTCCCTGGCGTCGGGGGTGGGAGCGTCGAGAGGGTACGGCCGGGCAGCCGCTCGACTCCGACTCGGAGCTCGACCTTTTTCCGATGTTGATCTTCTGTTGTGCCGAAGAAGATCTGGAGATGGGTCAGGTTGTGGCAGATCGACCGGGTGGATGCTGGCGCGCGGGCTGGGAGTACTACCACCGACTCCTGCGTGGGCCCGGGCGTCGATCCTGCCGCAACGCGTTCACTAGCATTGTCAGGTCGCCCTCCCCTCGCCATTGCTCGCCGGGCGGGCCGAGCCCCCAAGCGGCCAGCACGGCGCGCTCGGCGCCATGCCACGGCGTCAACAGGCGCCGTCGCAATCCCGACAAGATCTATTCGTGGCCGCCCGAAGCACTACATTTCTTGGATGCCCCTCTCGGACCTACCCGCCAACCACGACGTTCTTACCTATCTGCGCGACCAGGCCGTGCGTCCACGCCGTGAATCCGGACGGTATGTCCTGGATGGCTGGGAGCTTCACACGCACCCCGACCTCGTCGAACGATTTGATCTGATCTCTCCGTCGCGCGCGGCCATCACACCGGTCTTTGGAGTTCCGGTGGTGGTCGCGAACGGCATTGCCGCGGCCTTCGCGACGGGCACAGGCTGGCTGCTCCTCCGTCTGCCGCAGCCGCCCACCGACGTCGAGATGGTCGAGCCGATTGCAGCACTGGACGGAAAGGGTTGGCACAGCGTCGACGCCTGGCAGGATGTGAGCAAGCGCTCACTTGGCCGATTGCAATCGCTGACTCACGCCGCCATGGAGTATGCAGCCGAGCTGGCGGGAGATTCGCCCGTGCAGCCTTCTGCTCCGCGAGAATAGCAGTCGGGGCCGGGAACCAGCGCGGCTCGGTGGCTCGGTGGCTTCGTGGCTCGGTGGCTTCGTGGCTTCGTGGCTTCCGAATCAGCCGACATCTCGGCGAGCAGCGTGGTCACGGCATTCGGGTCGGGTGGTCGGAACAACCCGCGTAGGACGTCGAGGGCGGTTCGGCTGCCAGGAGATCGCCGAGTGCGGGGCGCAGACGCCGTGATGGTCTCCGCCTGGCCATCACCCGCTCGGCCCCGGTTCGCAGCGTCCTGGGAAGGGTCAGGTATCCGCGTTTCAAGCGGACGAGCCCGCGTCCGGGCGCGGCGTGGCGCTCCGGGCGCCGAGCACAGGGACGGCACGCCCGGGGAGATCGACATTTCACGGCTGATAGCCGAGGATTTCGGTGAGGCGGGCGTCCGAGCTGCTGGGTGACGAGCACCGGCACCGGCGCGGCATCGGGGTTAGCCGAAAGCGCAGTCCGTCGGTGGCCTCGACGGCGACGCGCGCCTCGCCCACGCGGCCGCGGCGGAGATCGCGCAGATCACAGGGGTTGTCGGGTTTCGGTGGCCCAGCCGGATTGCGCAGGCGCGCGAGGCCCACGCATCACCCGAAAGTGCCATTCGCTTGCCTCCAGCGTCCCCAGGCGATTCCCTCGAAGAGGCCAGGGAACCACCGCAAGATAGGTAGTACCCGGACAATTAGGGAGGCGCTGCGCCTTGTCATCGCGATGGACCGCGAGGAGGAGCGCACGATGGTTCCGCCCGGGGGCGTCCGCCCTGGCGGAAACCGGCGCGACCACCACGATCGGGCCCGCCACGGCGGCGCGCCGCTGGCAGCCGGTCGGACACATCGAGGTCGGCCGGGACTGGCGACGCTGCGGGGCGCAGGAGGGCGGCTGCGGCGTGCTGCTCCCCCTGAACCAGCAGACCTGCCCCCGGTGCGGCCGGACGAACCGCGAGGACCTGCTGCCTCTGAACATCCGCCGGCTACTGCCCACCCACGACGCCTACGACCACGCCGTAGCCGTGCTGCGGGGCACCTGGGCCGAAGCCGACCTGCCGGACGGGCCGAACCCGCTGGAACTAGCGGGCACGCCGCTGCCCAGGACCGGCAACGAGGTTTCGGCCCTCGCACCGGATGCGCTCTCCGGCGCCGTCGACCGGCCAGACCCCCTCGGATCGCACTCCTGACGCCGGCCGATCACCCTGACGTCCCTCGCCGAGGAGATCGGCCACCTCCGATCATTTGCGTCGGCGGGTGGCGGGCTTCGGTTCCGGGGACTCCGGGAGCTCCTCCGCCACGGACTGTTCAAACACGGACTATTCAAACACTGTCAGCATCTACTGCCGTTGATCGACGATGTGGAGATGACCGCCCACCAGGACCTGGCGCTCCCCGACCCGCAGGGTCATTCCCGGTGGCATGCACGTCTTCGAGCGGCTGATCGAGACGCCCGATCTCGTGGTCGTGCTACACGGGGTGCAGGCCCAGCCGGCCGGGTTCATGGCCGGGTTGATGGCCGGGTTCTTCGCGGTCGGTCCGAACATTGTCCGGTTCCTGAGCGTCGAGGAGGAGGCCGCGGCGCGGGCGGGGCGTGAACCCGTCCCGCCCGAGGCTCCGATCTGGTCCGCCTGCGGGCCGGGGGCCGTCCCGGTGTGCTGCGAGCTCCGGCCGCCGGATCCAGCGTGCGCGCTCAGCCTGTCGCACTTCGGCGGCGGCTACACCACGGACCGACGACGATCACATGCGTGGGTCTGGGTGCGGCCGATGCCGCGTTCCGGCGATGTCGCCTGCACCGGACGCACCGCCGGACGGACAGGGCAGACCGTTATCGACGGCGCGACGCTGCGCGCGGCGGCTCGGACCGCCCGCCGAATCCGGGCGGCCGGCCCACCGGAAGGAGAGGGCCGGCCGTGAGCGGACCGGCGAAAGCGGCCGAGCCGCCAGCATCCATCCCGGTCGGCGTCGACTGCTATCTGGTGGTGCTGGAGACACCGCGGTTCGCCGTCGTGGCCGACGGTGTGCTCGCCGAACCCGACGGCGTCGAGATCCACTTGACCGCCCTCGGTGCGGACCTTCCGGCCATGCCTGGGCCGCCATCGGCGATCATCATGCGATCCGGGTCCTGGCTCGGGCGCGCCTACGCGGTGCTGCGGGTGGAACCGCTGCCCGGCCGCGGGGATCTTCAGATCGCCGCCACCATCGCCGGACCAGCCGCCGAGACGGTGATCAGCGGCGACGACCTGCGCCGAGCCGCATCGTCGAGCACCGCCCGGCGATGGGAAAGGGGCTCCGGCGGACGCTGCGGTTGATTCCTCCCGCCGGCAGGGGTCAGCAGACGGCCGACGACGGGGGGTAGGGCTGGCAGGGCGGAGGCGGCGGGCAGCCGGCTGCGGTGGTGAGGAAGCCGAAGGCGGCGGCCACCGCGACGGCTGCCAGTACCCTGCGTTTACCCGCGTCACGTGAATGCCTGCGATTTCCGCTGGATGGGCGCATGTCTCAACCTTTCCGCGTTCCGCAATCCCGACCACAGGCTTTCTACCGGACCGGTCGCAATAACCGGACGCGACGCGCCGAGAACCGCCGACCCAATGTTCGATCTTCTCCGGATCGCCGACCCACCGGAGACGCACCACCGGATTTCTCGCCGACGCCGAAATGTCAATTAAATCAGGGCACGACCTAACGCCGGGCTGGGGCCGCACCAGGTGCTCCGAGCGGGTCTGCCAGCCAGTCGCACCAGGCGTTGACGCCCTCCCCGGTGCGAGCGCTGACGGCAAGCACGTCCACCCCCGGATTGACGGCGTCGAGGTTGCGCCGGAACGCCTCGGTGTCGAAGTCGAGATGGGGCAGCAGATCCGTCTTGTTGACGAGCACGAGATCTGCGGAGCGGAACATCACCGGATATTTGAGCGGTTTCTCCTCGCCCTCGGTCACGGCGAACACCATGGCGCGCCGGTCCTCACCGACGGCGAACTCGGCGGGGCACACCAGATTGCCGACGTTCTCGATGATGATGAGGTCGAGTTCGGCGAGCGGTAGCCGGGGCAGCGCGGAGGCGATCATCGGCGCATCCAGGTGGCATTCCCCGCCGAAGCCGTTGCCGGTGTTGACCAGGGCGATCGACGCGCCGAACCCGTCGAGGCGATCGGCGTCCAGACTGGTCTCGATGTCCCCCTCGATGACGCCGATCCGCCGGTGCGGCGCGAGGCGGCGCAGCGTCTCGGCGAGCAGGGTCGTCTTCCCGGCGCCGGGCGCGGACATCAGGTTCACCACGGTGACGCCGGCCGCGTCGAATGCCGCCCGGTTGGCCCGCGCGACCCGCTCGTTCTCCCCGAGAATCCGCTCCAGCACCTCGACCCGTTCCGCGCCGGTGCGGTAGCCGGAATGGTCCCCCACCGAACCGGGCGGCCGCGCGTGACCGTCCTTGTGCGGATGGTCATGCGGCTGACCGTTCTGGTGCGGCTGGCTGTTTGCGTGTGGCTGGCTGTTTGCGTGTGGATGGAATCGACCCATGGTTCGTCACGCCTCCACGGCGTCGGTCGCCACCTCGAAGGAGGTGACGAGAAACTCCTCGCCGCTGACCAGGACGACGTCGGTGGTGCCACAGGCGGCGCAGCGCAGGATCGGCACGGCGAGCTCGCTGTGCACGCCGCACCGCCGGCAGCGCACGCCGGCCGGGACGGACTCGACAACCAGCACCGACCCGGCCAGTACCTCGGCCCCGGCCGCGTCGGCGTGCGCCAGCTCCCAGCAGTAGACGAGGGTGTCCGGCACCACCTGCCGCAGTGCCCCCACCCGCAGATGCACCCGGGTCACCGGCCGGCCGGCCGCGTGCCGGGCGACGATGTCCGCGACGGAACGGCAGATCGACAGCTCGTGCACCGCCCTGCCCCCTCTGACGTCCAGNCGGGCTCCCTGACGTCCCGCCGGGCTTCCTGACGTCCCGCCGGGCTTCCTGACGTCCCGCCGGACTCCTTGAACATCCGCCGGGCTCACTGTGGTCCTGCCAGGCACGCAGCGGCAAACGCCACCACGCATTGGTGGCAGCCTCCGCACACGACGCATCGGCGTCCCCTTCCCGGGCACGTAGCGTCGCTGTGCCGGCAGTCCTCGTGCGGCCTGAGCCATGCGACGCGAGGCGCGCGGCGACCGGTCGCGATCCGCCGCCCCACCGGTTGCCGGCCATCCGACGAAGGGACCACCGATGTCATCCGTGCTCTGGTTTCAGGGCGGGGCGTGCAGCGGCAACACGATGTCGTTCCTGAACGCCGAGGAACCCACCGTCATCGACCTGATCACCGACTTCGGCCTGGACCTGCTCTGGCATCCGTCGCTGGGCCTGGCCACCGGCGGGCAGGCGCGGGAGCTGTTCTGGAACTGCGCCCGGGGTGAGCAGCCGGTCGACATCTTCGTCTTCGAGGGCTCGGTGATACGCGGCCCGGACGGCAGCGGCCGCTTCGACGTGTTCGCCGACCGGCCGATGCAGGACTGGGTGCGCGACCTCGCCGGCCAGGCCCAGGTGGTCGTGGCGATCGGGGACTGCGCCTGCTGGGGCGGGGTTCCGGCGACGGCGCCGAACCCGACCGACTCCACCGGGCTGCAGTTCCACAAGCGCGCTGCGGGCGGGTTCCTCGGCCCGGACTTCCGCTCGCGAGCCGGGCTGCCCGTCATCAACGTGCCGGGCTGCCCCGCCCATCCGGACTGGATCACGCAGATCCTGGTGGCGCTGGCCACCGGCCGCGCCGCCGACATCGCGCTCGACGAGCTGCACCGGCCGCAGACGTTCTTCACCACGTTCACCCACACGGGCTGCACTCGTAACCAGTACTTCGAGTACAAGCAGTCGACGCTGACCTTCGGCGACGGGACGCGGCAGGGCTGCCTGTTCTACGAGTTCGGCTGCCGCGGGCCGATGACGCACTCCCCGTGCAACCGGATCCTGTGGAACCGGCAGTCGTCGAAGACCCGGGCCGGCATGCCCTGCATCGGCTGCACCGAGCCGGAGTTCCCGTTCTTCGACCTCGCCCCCGGCACGGTCTTCGGGACCCAGAAGGTCGCCGGCGTCATCCCGCGGGAGGTCCCCGAGGGCAGCGGCCACCTCACCTACCTGGCCCAGGCGGCGGCCGCCCGACTGGCCGCGCCGGAATGGTCGAAGAAGGACATGTTCGTCGTCTGACCCGCCGGCAGGGCGCGCGTCCCGCCCGGGAGCGGCGCGAGGAACCGCACAGGAAAGAAGAGATTCCCATGACGACCGTCGATCTCAACGTCAGCCCGATGGGGCGCGTCGAGGGTGACCTCGACGTCCGGGTCACGATCGACGACGGGGTGGTGGCCTCGGCCTGGACCGAGGCGGCGATGTTCCGTGGCTTCGAGATCATCCTGCGGGGCAAGGACCCGCAGGCCGGCCTCATTGTGACCCCGCGGATCTGCGGAATCTGCGGCGGCAGCCACCTGTACAAGGCGGCGTACGCGTTGGACGTGGCATGGCAGACCGAGCTGCCGCCGAACGCGACGCTGATCCGCAACATCGCGCAGGCGTGCGAGACGCTGCAGAGCATCCCGCGATGCTTCTACGCGCTGTTCGCCATCGACCTGACCAACCCCCGATACGCCTCCTCGCAGCTCTACCCGGAGGCCGTGCGCCGGTTCACCCCGTTCACCGGGTCCAGCTACGGCCCGGGGGTGGTGCTGTCCGCCAAGCCGATCGAGGTGTACGCCATCTTCGGCGGGCAGTGGCCGCATTCCAGTTTCATGGTGCCGGGCGGGGTGATGTGCGCGCCGACGCTCGCGGACGTGACCCGCTCCATCGCGATCCTGGAGCACTGGAAGACCGAGTGGCTCGAGAAGCAGTGGCTGGGCTGCTCGGTGGACCGCTGGCTGGCCAACCGCACCTGGGCGGACGTGCTCGCCTGGGTGTACGAGAACGAGGCCCAGCACGACAGCGACTGCGGCTTCTTCCTGCGCTACTGCCTCGACATCGGCCTCGACGGCTACGGCCAGGGCATCGGCAACTACCTGGCAACCGGGACGTACTTCTCCCCCGACCTGTACGGCCGGCCGACGATCGAGGGCCGCAACGCGGCGCTCATCGGCCGCTCCGGGGTGTACGCCGGCGGCGCTTACACCGCGTTCGACCAGGCCCGGGTGCGCGAGGACGTCACCCACTCGTTCTACGCGGGCACTTCGGCGCGTCACCCGTTCGACGGGGAGACCAACCCGATCGACCCGGTCCGCGGCCGCGAGCAGGGCAAGTACAGCTGGGCGAAGTCCCCCCGCTATGACGTGCCGAACCTCGGGTACGTGCCGCTGGAGGCCGGCCCGCTGGCCCGCCGGATCGCCGCCGCCGCCCCGGGCGCGGCCGCCCACCAGGACGACGACCCGCTGTTCGGCGACATCCTCGACGCGATCGGCCCGTCGGTGATGGTGCGCCTGCTCGCCCGGATGCACGAGGCGGCCAAGTACTACCAGTGGGTGCGCGCCTGGCTGGACCAGATCGACCTGCACGAGCCGTTCCACGCCACGCCGGTGCAGCGCGCCGACGGGCGCGGCTTCGGCTCGACGGAGGCGGCCCGCGGCTCGCTGTCCGACTGGATCGTCCTGGAGAACGGCAAGATCGCGAACTACCAGGTGGTCACGCCGACGGCCTGGAACATCGGGCCCCGCGACGGTGACGGCACACCCGGCCCGATCGAGGCTGCGCTGGTCGGCACCCCGGTCGCCGACCCGGCCGATCCGATCGAGCTCGGCCACGTGGCCCGCAGCTTCGACTCCTGCCTGGTCTGCACGGTCCACGCCTACGACGGGCGGACCGGCAAGGAGCTGAGCAGGTTCGTCATCAACGGGGACCTGTGAACACCGGACGGCCGGTACCCGCCGGACGGCCGGTACCCGCCAGCCCGCGGGTGCAGGTCGACCCGCCCGGCCTCGAGCCGCCGCGCTGCGACACGGCGGTGATCGGCTGCGGGAACCTGCTGCGCGGCGACGACGGGGTGGGACCGATCCTCATCCGCCGCCTCGCCGAGGCGGGCGTGCCGGCCGGAGTGCGCCTGGTCGACGGCGGCACGGCCGGGATGGACACGGCCTTCGCGATGCGCGGCGCGCGCCGGGTCGTCATCGTCGACGCCGCCCGCACCGGCGCCGCGCCGGGCACCGTCTACCGGGTGCCGGCCGCGGAACTCACCGATCTCCCCCTGTACCTGCCACACCCGCACGCCGTGCGCTGGGACCAGGCACTCGCCTTCGGCCGCTGGCTGCTCGGCGACGACTACCCGGCCGACGTCACCGTCTACCTCGTCGAGGCCGGCGGCCTGGAACCCGGGGTCGACCTCACCCCGCCCGTGCGCCGCGCGATGGAACGGATGCAGAAGCTGATCCTCGCCGACCTGTCCGACCAGCACAGCGAGGAAGACACCCATGACTGACCGCGACACCGCGACCGACACTGCTGTGACCGACAGCGCCGTGACCGATGCCGCCGTGACCGATGCCGCTGTGACCGATGCCGCTGTGACCGACACCGCCGCGTGCTGTGCCCGGCCGCAGCCGGTCGGGGTGTTCCCGCTGCCCGCCGGCTTCCTGCTGGTGCCGGGCGGCGACGACACGGCCGAGCTGCGCCGCACGCTCGCCGCCGGGCGCCACCCGGACACCTGGCCGGCGCGCCTGCTCGCGCTGGAGCTGGCCTACCGCGGGGACATCGTCGGCGCCGCCGCCCAGCTCGACGGCGACGACCCGATCGACCGGTACAACCGGTTCGTCCTGCGCCCGGGAGGTCCCCCGGTGGAGGACCCGGCGCGGCTTCGCCAGGCCCTCGGCGCCGAGCTCGGGATCCTCGTCGACGTGGTCCGCTTCGCCCTCGGCGATCTGGCCGAGCCCCCGCCGTTGGCCGGGGAGACCGGCGAGATCGCGGCGCTGGTGCACTCGGCGCACGCCGCCCACGCCATGGCCGCCGGGCGGACCGGCGAGGCGGCGGGGGCGCTGGGCCGGGCCGTCGCCGCGGCGTGGGAGGCGTCCCCGGGCCTCGCCGCGCAGCTGTTGTCCACCGCGGCGGACCTGCGCCGCAGCGTCGAGGGGCCGACGGACGACGTCCTCGCCGACCTGACCGCGGCGCTCGCCGCCCTCGACGCCACCGAGCTCGTGATCGCCCGTGCCGAGCTGCGCCTGGCCCTCGGCGCGGCCCACCAGGAGCGGGCCCGCGACGATGCGGCGGCCCTGCGCACCGCCGTGGAGCACTACCTGGCCGCGCTCCGGCTCATCAGCGTGGACAGCGCCCCGGAGCTGTTCGCCGCGGTGCAGGTCAACCTGGCCACCGCCTACCTGGCGATGCCGATGAGCCAGGCCTCCGACCAGTTGCGGATCGGCGTCGCGATCCAGGGCCTGCGCACGGCGCTCGCCGTGTACACCCCCGAGACCCACCCCGAGCAGTGGGCCAGCACCCAGCTCAACCTGGCCAACGCCCTGGTCTACGCGCCGTCGGCGCATCAGAAGGACAACCTGATCGAGGCGGCGGCCCGCTACCAGCAGGTCATCGTCGCCCGCGACCGGGACACCGATCCGCTCGGCCACGCCCGCGCGCTGGCCAACCAGGGCAACGCACTGGCCCATCTCGGCGCCTACGACCAGGCGACTGCGGTGTTGCACGAGGCACGGACGATCTTCGAGGAGTCCGGGGCGGACGACGCGGCGCTGACGGTACGCGGCGTGCTCGACGAGATCGCCCGCCGACGCGGCGCGCCCGGACCTGCATGAGGTCCCCCCGGTCGACGGCCACCGTCCCCGGCACCGGGACGGGTACCGCCGCCGCGAACGGCACGGAGCCGGGGGGTGCGCCGACGCGGGACGCGGTGGACGACGGCACGGCACCACAGATCGCGACGGCCGGCGAAACGGCTGCGGGCGACGCCGCGACGGCCGGCGGCGCGACGGCCGGCGGCGCGACGGGGTGGGAACCGAGGGTGTGGCTCGGCGCGCCGGCGCCGGGAGGGCTGGCGCTGCCCGCGGCGCGGCCGTCGCCGTCCTGGCTGTACGCGCCGCGCGGGGTGTGGCTCGGCGACGACCTGCTCGTGGTGGCCGACTCGGGCAACCACCGGGTGCTGATCTGGCACGGTCGCCCGGCCCGCGACGGTGCCCCCGCCGACGTCGTGCTCGGCCAGGCCGACGCGAGCAGCGAGGGCCCGGCGGCCGGCGGACGCGGGCCCGAACGGGGGATGCACCTGCCGACCGGGATCGTCGTCACCGACGGCCGGCTCGTCGTCGCCGACGCCTGGCACCACCGGATCCTCGTCTGGAACACGGTCCCGACGGCCACCGACACCCCTCCCGACCTGGTCCTCGGTCAACCGGATGCGGCGAGCGTGCGGGAGAACCGGGGCGGGCCGTGCGGACCGACCACCTTCTACTGGCCGTTCGGCGTGGCCGTGATCGGCGGGCGCTTCTACGTCGCCGACACCGGCAACCGGCGGGTGCTGGGCTGGTGGGGCGGCCTGCCAGCCTCCCCCGATCAGGCCCCCGACCTGATCCTGGGCCAGCCCGATCCGACCAGCCGGGAGGACAACCGCGGGGGCCCGGCAGGGCCCGCCACCTTCCGGTGGCCGCATGACGTCGCCGGGAACGCCGGGCGGCTGCTCGTCGCCGACGCCGGCAACCACCGGCTGCTCGGCTGGACGCCCCATCCCGACGCCGACACCGCCGCCGGCCTGGCCCTCGGCCAGGCCGACCTGACCGGCTGCGGTGAATCCCCCTACGCCCCCGGCCGGGCCGACACGCTGCGCTTCCCCTACGCGGCCGACTGCGACGGCGATCTGCTGGCCGTCGCGGACACCGCCAACAACCGGATCCTGCTCTGGGACGGCCTGCCACAGGTCACCGGCGCGGCGGCCACCGCCGTACTCGGCCAACCGACGTTCGCCGACACGGGCGAGAACCGCTGGTCGGGCGTCACCGCCGACACGTTCTGCTGGCCGTACGGCCTGTCCCTGTCCGACGGCCGGCTCGCCGTCGCGGACTCCGGCAACAACCGGGTCGTCATCTGGGAACGGCGGCCATGATCGCGCCGCGCGCCGGCGAGAGGTCCGCGCCGCACCCGCCGGACGGGCGGGTGCGCCGACGGGTCGTGGTCGAGGGCATCGTGCAGGGCGTCGGGTTCCGGCCCCACGTCCACCGGTTGGCCAGCAGCCTTGGGCTCACCGGCTTCGTCGGCAACGACTCGGCCTCGGTCTTCGCGGAGGTCGACGGCGACGCCGCCCACGTCGCCGAGTTCCTTCGCCGGTTGGCCCCGGCCGCGCCGCCCCTCGCCCGCGTCGACCGCATCACGGTCACCACCGTTCCCCATCCCCTCCATCCGGGCGGGGGCGCGTTCCGGATCGTGGCCAGCACGGCCGCGGCCGGCGCGCGGACCCTGGTGCCGCCGGATGCCGCGGTGTGCGCAGACTGCCTGCGCGAGCTGTTCGACCCGGCGGACCGGCGTCACCGCCACCCGTTCATCACGTGCACGAACTGCGGCCCCAGGTTCACGATCATCGAGGCGCTGCCGTACGACCGGGCGGCGACGACGATGGCCCGCTTCCCGATGTGCCCGCGGTGCGCGGCCGAGTACGCCGACCCCGCCGACCGCCGCTTCCACGCCGAGCCCATCGCCTGCCCGGACTGCGGGCCGCGGCTGTGGTTCAGCCCGGCGGACGGGCCGGCGGTGACCGGCACCGACGCGGCGCTCGCGGCCGCCCAGCGGGCGCTGGCGGCCGGCGCGGTCGTGGCGGTCAAGGGTGTCGGCGGCTACCACCTGGCCTGCCGCGCCGAGAACGACGAGGCCCTGGCCCGGCTGCGCGGGCGCAAGAACCGACCGGACCAGCCGTTCGCGGTGATGGCCCGCGACCTGGCCACGGCCGCCCGAGTCGGGGTTGTCTCGCCGACGGTGGCGGCGCTGCTGGGCGCGCCGGCCGCGCCGATCGTGCTCACCGGCCGCGCCCCGGGGGCGCCCGTGTCGGCCCTGGTCGCACCGGGCAGCCCGCTCATCGGGCTGATGCTGCCGTACACGCCGGTTCACCACCTGCTGTTCGCGCCGATCCCGGGCGGCGGCCCGCCGCCGCGACTGCTCGTGATGACCAGCGCCAACCGCTCCGGCGAGCCGATCTGCTTCGACGACGGCGAGGCACGCACCCGCCTCGCCGGACTCGCCGACGCCTTCCTCACCCACGACCGGCCGATCCTGGCGCCGTGCGACGACTCGGTGCTGCGCTGCGACGCCGAGCAGGTCGTGCCGCTGCGCCGAGCCCGCGGCCACGTCCCGCTGCCGGTGGATCTCCCCCGCCCGGTCGGGCCGGTGCTCGCCGCCGGCGGCGAGCTGAAGAACACGCTCTGCCTGACGACCGGGCGGCGGGCGATCCTGTCCCAGCATCACGGCGACCTGGGCAGCCTCGCGGCCATGGCGGCGTTCGAGCGGTCCGGCGCGCGGATGGCACGCCTGTACGGCGTCGAACCCGCGGCCTTCGCCGCCGACCCCCACCCCGGCTACGCCACCCGGGCCTGGGCGCAGCGAGCCGCCGGCACCGACCGCCCCCTGCGGCTGGTGCAGCACCACCACGCGCACGTGGCGGCGCTGCTCGCCGAGCACGGCCGACTCGGCGAGCCCACCGTCGGCGTCGCCTTCGATGGCACCGGCTACGGCGGCGACGGCACGATCTGGGGCGGCGAGGTGCTCCTCGTCGGCTCCGACGTCACCCGCGCCGAGCGCATCGCCCACCTGCGCCCGGTCGGCCTGCCCGGCGGCGACGCCGCGGTGCGCAACCCGTGCCGGGTGGCGCTGGCCCACCTGGCCGCGGCGGGCCTGGCCTGGTCGGCGGATCTCGCCCCGGTGCGGGCCTGCTCCGCCGCGGAGTTGAGCACAGTGCGCACCGCCCTGGACCGGGGCGTGGCCTGCACGCCCAGCAGCAGCATGGGCCGGCTGTTCGACGCGGTGGCGGCGCTGCTCGGGGTGCGCCAGCGGACCACCTATGAGGCGCAGGCCGCCGTCGAGCTGGAGGCCCTCGCGGCCAACGGTCTCGCGGCCAACGGTCTCGCGGCCAACGGTCTCGCGGCCCACGGTCTCGGCGCCGGCCGGCGGGGCGGTGACAGCAGACCCGAGGCCGCCGGGCCGATCGCGGTCGTCGCGGGGCGGCGGCCGCTTGCCTTCGGGCTGGCCGACGGCGTCCTGGAGCCGGCGCCGGTGCTGGCGGGCCTCGTCGACGGCCTGCGGGCGGGCGTGGGGGTGCCCGCGCTGGCCGCCGCGTTCCACCTCGCCGTCGCGGACGCGGTGGCCCGCGTCGCCGAGGTCGCGCGGCGGCGATACGGCGTCGGCCTGGTCGGGTTGACCGGCGGGGTCTTCGCCAACGTCGTGCTGCTGCGGGCCTGCCGGGCGCGGCTGGCCGCCGCCGGTTTCGACGTGCTCGTTCATCAGGAGGTACCGGCGGGCGACGGCGGGCTGGCGCTCGGCCAGGCCGCCGTCGCGGCGCTGGCCGGCGATCAGGATCCGACGCCGGTCGCCGACGGGAAGGAAATGTGACGCGATGTGCCTGGGGATACCCGGCCGGATCATCGAGATCTGGGATGACCGCGGCACCCGGATGGCGCTCGTCGACTTCGGCGGCGTCACCAGGACCGTGTGCCTGGCCTACCTGTCCGATGTCACCGTCGGGCAGTACACGATCATTCATGCCGGTTTCGCGTTGACGACCGTGGACGAGGACGCGGCGCGGCAGACGCTGGCGATGTTCCGCGAACTCGGGCTGCTCGACGAGGAGCTCGGCGCGGCCGAAGCCGAGGTGGGCCGGTGAAGTACCTGACGGAGTTCCGCGACCCGGAGCTGGCCCGGTGGCTGCTGGACGCGATCGCCGCCACCGCGAGCCGGCGCTGGACGCTGATGGAGGTCTGCGGCGGCCAGACGCATGCGATCATCCGGCACGGGCTCGACCAGCTCCTCGCCGACCAGGTCGAGTTCATCCACGGGCCCGGCTGCCCCGTCTGCGTGACGCCGCTGGAGACGATCGACCGGGCGCTGGCGATCGCCGCCCGCCCGGAGGTGATCTTCTGCTCGTTCGGGGACATGCTGCGGGTGCCGGGCAGCGACACGGACCTGTTCACGGTGAAGGCCCGTGGCGGGGACGTCCGGGTGGTGTACTCGCCGCTGGACGCCGTCCACCTCGCCGAGGCGCATCCCGACCGGCAGGTCGTGTTCTTCGCGGTCGGCTTCGAGACGACCGCACCGGCCAACGCGCTGGCGGCGGTGACGGCGCGGCGCCGCCGGCTGGCGAACTTCTCGATGCTCGTCAGCCACGTGCTGGTCCCGCCGGCGATGAGTGCGGTCGCCACCGCCCCGGGCAACCGGGTGGAGGCGTTCCTCGCCGCCGGCCACGTGTGCACGGTGATGGGCACCGAGCAGTACGAGCCGCTGGTCGCCGCGCACCGGATGCCGATCGTCGTCACCGGGTTCGAGCCGCTGGACCTGCTCGACGGGGTGCGCCACGCCGTCGCGCAGCTCGAGGCCGGCCGGGCCGAGCTCGCCAACGCCTACCGGCGGGCGGTGCAGCCCGAGGGCAACCCGGCCGCCCGGGCGATCCTGGCCGAGGTGTTCACGGTGTGCGATCGGGCCTGGCGGGGCATCGGGACGATCCCGGACTCGGGCTGGCGGCTCGCGGACGCGTGGCGCGACTTCGATGCGGAGATCCGGTTCGACGTCGGCGGCCTGACCGTCGCCGAACCGGCGGCGTGCCGCAGCGGCGCGGTGCTGCAGGGGCTGCTCCGGCCGCCGGACTGCGCGGCGTTCGGCACGTCCTGCACGCCGCGCCGCCCGCTGGGGGCGACGATGGTCTCGGCGGAGGGAGCGTGCGCCGCCTACTTCCAGTACCGGCGCCTCGCCCCGGCCGGCAGGGCCCACACCTCGGACTCCGCCGGGCCGGCAGCGGCGGTGGAGGCATGACCGACCTGGCGGACATGACCGGCTGGGCCTGCCCGACCCCGCTGCGTGACCATCAGCGGATCGTGCTGGGCCACGGCGGCGGCGGCGTGCTGACCAGCGAGCTGATCGAACACCTGTTCCTCCCGGCGTTCGCCGCAGGCGGGTCGACAGCGCGACGTGACCCGGCTGCGGCACTGCTGGACGCGGCGTCGGCAGCCTCGGCGGACGCGGCACTGGCGGACGCGGCGGTCCTGGCCGTCGGCGGGATCAGGCTGGCGTTCACGACGGACTCCTACGTCGTGCGGCCGCTGTTCTTCCCCGGCGGCTCGATCGGCGAGCTCGCCGTCCACGGCACCGTCAACGACCTGGCCTGCCGCGGCGCGGTCCCGCTGGCACTGTCGGCCGGGTTCATCCTGGAGGAGGGGCTGGAGCTCGCCGTCCTCGGCCGGGTTGCGCAGGCGATGGGCCACGCCGCCGCGGCGGCGGGGGTGCGGCTGGCCACCGGCGACACCAAGGTCGTCGAGCGCGGCCTCGCCGACGGCCTGTACGTCAACACCAGCGGCGTCGGGCTCGTCCCGCCCGGAGTGGACGTCCGGCCCGACCGGGCGGCGCCCGGGGACCGGATCATCGTCTCCGGGCCGATCGGCGAGCACGGGATCGCGGTGCTCAGCGTGCGTGAGGGGCTGGAGTTCGGCGGGGACGTCCGCTCCGACACCGCGGCGCTGCACGGGCTGGTCGCCGCCATGCTGGCCGCGACCATCCCCGGGGTGCACGCGCTGCGCGACCCGACCCGCGGGGGCCTGGCGACCGCGCTGTGCGAGATCGCCGCCGCGGCCGGTGCCGGCGTCGAGTTCACCGAGTCCGTGGTGCCGGTGCCGCCCGTGGTCGAGGCGGCCTGCGGCTTCCTCGGCCTCGACCCGCTGCACGTGGCCTGCGAGGGCCGGCTCGTCGCGTTCGTCGCCGAGGCCGACACGGACGCGGTGCTCGCCGCGATGCGGGCGCACCCGGCGGGACGCGACGCGGTGGTGATCGGCTCCGTCACCGCGGAGCACCCGGGCGTCGTCGTCGCCCGCACCGCCTTCGGCGGGACCCGCATCGTCGACCGACCGCTCGGCGAGCAGCTCCCCCGCATCTGCTGATGCGTCGGCTGAGCCCGGCCGATACCGCCTGGGCTCAGCCGGCGGCGCCGATCCGCACCGAGCAGTCACTGGCGGCCAGGTAGACCTGGCTGCGGCCGCCGGGGTCGAGCCTGACGACCGGCGCGTCCTTGGTGGCGGTGGCGAAGTCGACGTTCTCCCCGCTGGCGAGATCGCGCAGCACGAATTCGCAGGACTCGCTGCCGTTGAAGTCCTTGACCTGGACCTCGACGGCGCTGGGGGCGTGGAAGGCGCTGCTGTCGCCGGTCTGCTGGACGGTGAACGGCAGGGTCGCGTCGCCGCCGCCGGCCAGTGCGCTCAGGTGGCAGCCCGTGGTGGACGGCGTCACGGCCAACTCGATCCGCCCGGTCTGGTGGACCTGGAACATCCTTTCCCCGTAGACGGTGTCCGACCCGGTCAGCCCCGACGGGTTGGCGCCGTGCGGCGACAGGGTGCAGCCCACGTCGTTGCCCGACTGGCGGTCGGTGACGACCAGCCGCCAGGGGCCGGTGGCGGCGTAGCTGAAGGTCGTCGGCCCGTCCGCGCCGGAGTCCCCGCGGGTGAGCAGCACGGCGGTGACCGCTGCCGCCGCGAGCACGACGACCGCGACGCCGAGCCCGAGCAGCCGGGCACGGCGCCGACGCTTCGGCCCGCCGGCGGAGGCGCCGGCGGAGGTCCGCTCCCCCGCCGCGGCGTCGGCGAGGCCGGACAGGTTCCACGGTGGTGTGCCAGCGGGCGTCGGGCTGCCGGCGGGCGTCGGGCTGCCGGCGGGCGTCGGCGGCGACGGGATCGTCGGCGGCGGGCCGCTCGGCGGGGTGGGTGCATGGACGGTCAGCGTGACATCCCGGTTCGGGACGGACCCGGCTGGACGAGCCGAGTCGTGCGGTCGGCTGGCGTCCATCAGCACGCCCCCGCCGGCCGCAGCACCCGGTCCCGAAACAGCGCCCGGTCCCGAAACAGCGCCCGGTCCCGAAACAGCGCCCGGTCCCGAAACAGCGCCTGAACCCGAAGCGGCTCCCGGACCGGAGACGGCTCCCGGACCCGCGGCGGCGTCGCCGCCGGCCGCATCGAGGCCGGCCGCGTCCGCGAGGGCCGCGCGCAGGTCCGCGGCCGTCGGCCGGTCGGTGGGTTGGCGGGCCATCGACCGGGCGACAAGCTCCCGCAGCGACGGGGCGATCCGCGCATAGTCCACCCGGGGTTCCTCGTGGACGATGCGGTAGGTCACCGCGTCGGACGGCCCCTCCCCGTAGGGCGGCTGCCCGGTGGCGCCGTAGCCCACCAGGCCACCCCAGGCGAACACGTCGGAGGCCACGGCGGCCTCACCGGCGGTGACCTGTTCGGGGGCCAGCCAGGCCGGCGTGCCGATCAGCACTCCGGTCGCGGTGAGCTGATCGGCGTCGCGCACGGCGGCGACCCCGAAGTCGATCACGATCGGCCCCGCGGCCGTCCACATCACGTTGGACGGCTTGAGGTCGCGGTGGATGAGGCCGGCCGCGTGGATCGAGACGAGCGCGTCGGCGAGCCCGGCCGCCAGCCGCACCTGGTCGGCCTCGTCGAGGGGGCCGTGGCGGGTGATGTGCTGGCCCAGGGTGGGCGCGGCGAGGAACTCGGTGGCCAGCCACGGCGGCTCGGCGGTGATGTCGAAGTCGAGCAGCTTGGCGGTGTGCCGGCCGCGGACCCGGAAGCAGGCCTGCAGCTCCCGCTGGAAGCGGACCCGGAAGCTGGGGTTGTCGGCCAGCTCGGATCTGATGATTTTCACGGCGACCTGGCCGAGCGGGCCGTCGCCGAGGTAGACCACGCCCATTCCGCCGCCGCCGAGCCGGCCGAGCAGGCGGTGAGGCCCGACCTGGACGGGGTCGGTGAGGCGCAGGGCCGCGACCGCGCCCCGCTCCGGGTCGGTTGGCATGACGCGATCTTCTCCTCGGCCCGGACCGCGGCCGCGCCGAGCCCACGGGTGGACAACTCCCGCCGGTGCTGGGCGTCGCGGTGACAAATCATCTGGATGGTAGCGAGCCCGCGCCTGTCCGCCCATGGTCGTCGGCTTCCCGACCTCGACGAACGTCCCGGGCTGTGGACCACGGCGGTTGTCCACAAGCCGCGGACCGCGGTCCACCGACCCGGACGGATGGCCGTAGGGTGGCGAAATGACCTTGCCGCCCGGCCCCGAGGGGCACCCCGCCGACCCGTCGGGCACCTCCGCCGGTGCCGCCGGGAGCGCCGAGGGTGCCACCGGTACCGCCGGCGCCGCCGCGCAGGTCCTGCGGCGGGTCTTCGGCTACGAGTCGTTCCGGTCGGGCCAGCGAGAGATCATCGAGCATGTCGTCGACGGCGGCGACGCGCTGGTTCTCATGCCCACCGGCGGCGGCAAGTCGCTGTGCTACCAGATCCCCGCCCTCGTCCGCCCGGGCACCGGAATCGTGGTGTCCCCGCTCATCGCCCTGATGCAGGACCAGGTCGACGCGCTGCGGGCGCTCGGCGTGCGGGCCGGCTTCCTCAACTCCAGCCAGGACCTCGACCAGCGGCGGACGGTCGAGGCCGCCTTCCTCGCCGGCGAGCTCGACCTGCTCTACCTCGCGCCGGAACGGCTGCGCGTCGAGGCGACGCTGCGCCTGCTCGACCGGGGCAGGATCTCGCTGTTCGCGATCGACGAGGCGCACTGCGTCGCGCAGTGGGGGCATGATTTCCGGCCCGACTATCTGATGCTGTCGATGCTGCACGAACGCTGGCCGAGCGTGCCGCGCGTCGCGCTCACCGCCACCGCGACGCCGGAGACGCACAAGGAGATCACCACCCGGCTGGGCCTGGCGGACGCCTACCACCACGTCGCGGACTTCGACCGGCCGAACATCCAGTACCGCATCGTGCCGAAGAAGGAGCCGAAGGCGCAGTTGCTCCACCTGCTGCGCACCGAGCACCCCGGTGACGCGGGCATCGTCTACTGCCTGTCCCGGGCGTCGGTCGAGAAGATCGCCGAGTTCCTGGCCGGTCAGGGGATCCCCGCGCTGCCGTACCACGCAGGGCTCGACAACCGCGTCCGGGCCGAGAACCAGGCCCGCTTCCTGCGCGAGGACGGCATCGTCATGGTCGCGACGATCGCCTTCGGCATGGGCATCGACAAACCGGACGTCCGCTTCGTCGCCCATCTCGACCTGCCGAAGTCCGTCGAGGGTTACTACCAGGAGACCGGGCGCGCCGGTCGGGACGGCCTGCGCTCCACCGCCTGGCTGGCCTACGGCCTGCAGGACGTCGTCCAGCAGCGCCGGCTCATCGACGCCTCCCCCGGCGACGCGGCGCACCGCCGCCGGCTGGGCACCCACCTCGACGCCATGCTCGCCCTGTGCGAGACGGTCGAGTGCCGCCGCGTCGGCCTGCTCGCCTACTTCGGCCAGTGCGGCACCGCGGCCTGCGGCAACTGCGACACCTGCCTCGAGCCGCCGCAGTCCTGGGACGGCACGGTCGCCGCCCAGAAACTGCTCTCCGCCGTGCTGCGCCTCGATCGGGAGCGCCATCAGCGCTTCGGCGCGGGCCACGTCATCGACATCCTGCTGGGCCGGTCGACGCCCAAGGTCACCCAGCACCGCCACGAGACCCTGACCGTCTTCGGCGTCGGCGAGGATCTGCGCGAGCTCGACTGGCGCGGGGTCGTGCGCCAGCTCCTGGCCCAGGGGTTGCTCGCCGTCCAGGGCGAACACGGCACGCTGGCGCTCACCGAGGCCAGCGCGGACGTGCTGCGCGGGACGCGCACGGTGGCGCTGCGCCGCGAGCCCGAGCGGGTCGCGCGGTCGAGTGCCAGAGCCGGCGGCGACGCCGCCTCGGCCGGCGCGGGCCGGGCCCGGCGCACCGCGTCGGTAGATCTGCCGGCGCAGGCCGCGCCGGTGTTCGAGAAGCTGCGGGCGTGGCGCGGCGCCACCGCAAAGGAGCAGGGCGTCCCCGCCTACGTGATCTTCCACGACGCGACGCTGCGCGAGATCGCCACGCAGCTGCCGACGAGTCTCGCCGACCTCGCCACGATCAGCGGCGTCGGCGAGAACAAGCTGGCCAAGTACGGCGAGCAGCTCCTCGACGTCCTCGCCGGGTCCGCCGAGCCTCCCGAACCGGACTGAACCACCGACCCGGGTCGAACCGGCGAGGTGCACTCGGCGACGGCACCGGGCCGGCGTGCCGAGGCCCCCACGCCGCCCGGGGCGCGGGTCAACTCCCGTCGGGGGCCGCCGTGCGGCCGGTGAACAGGGCCACCTCGCCGACCTGTTCCAGGGTGTGCTCGGCGAGGACGGTGCCGAGCGCGCGGTCGAGGTCGGCGGCGGTGTCCTCGGTGTTGTTCAGGATGCCGCGGNGGTTCAGCAGCCGGATCATCCGGCGGGCGCGCGGCGGTGTCCCCGGCCCCGGCGCGAGGATCGTGCTGCCGAACACCACCCCGCCCGGTTCGAGCACCGCGGCGATGTTGCCGAGGACGGCGGGGGCCTTCTCGTCGAGCCGGCCGGGGATGCAGTGCAGCAAGTAGCCCACCCCGGCCGAGGCGAACGGCGCCCCGGGCAGGTCGGGAAAGGGCTCCAGCGCGTTGACGACGGCGGTGCTCACTTCGTGGTGGCGGATCCGGCGGGCCGTCCAGCGCAGAGTGTTCTCGTTGAGGTCGGCGAGGGTGATCGCCGCCCGCCCCGGCCAGCGGGCCCGCGCCAGGTGATAGCCGGTACCGACGCCGACCTCGAGATGCCGGACGGTCGCGTACGCATTGTACTGTCGGTTGATCACGGCGGCCGGACAACGCCACACATACCGGTTGTTCAACCAGGTCACCGAGATGTCGTAGAACGCGAGGGCCGCCCATCCGTAGGTTTCGGCGGCGGCGCGAACCTCGGGTGCCGCCGCCTCCACTGCGCTGGGCACGGGCCGGGCGGCCCGCCCGCGGCGGGAAAACCGTTGCATGGCCTGCTCCTCTGGCGCGATGAACGGAAGACCGGGTAGGGCGCGAAGATATCCCGAATAGGCGGCTCGCATTCGTGAAACCGCGCGGAAGTCAGCGGTCGCGAGCGGCGTGGTGCGGCGCGGCAGGAAATGCCGCCGGCGCCGCACGGGGCCGCTCGTGGCGGCGTCCGCGTGACGCCCGGCGCGCTGCGGCGACGAGCCGGGCGGAACGTCCGGAAGCAAGCCGGAGCAGGACGATTCAGCTAGAATCGGTCGGCCGATGTCTCCCTCCGCCGCCCCGGGAAGAGCGATCTCGCATGCCGGATCCGCGCCTTGGCCCGTTCCCCGTCGACTTTCGCGTGCACGGCCTGCGCACGCACAGCGAGGCCGGCGCACGGGACGATTTCGAACAGATGATCGCCCAGCTCGTCGATGCGCTGCATCCGGGCTTCCGGCTGATCCGGCTGATAGGCGCCAACCCCGGGTCCGCGGGGATCGATGTCTTCCTCGGCCACCTCGATGACCGGATCATCGCTTGGCAGGCCAAATACCTCCTGCCGTTGGTGCGGGAGAGCCATCGCGCGCAGATCAGGGACTCGTTCCGGGCCGCGGTGCGGAATGCACGCGAGTACGGCTATGGGATCGACCGGTGGATTCTCTGCGTTCCCGGTTCGCTGGATCAGCCGACGGCGATGTGGTGGGACCGCTGGCGGCGCGAGCAGCAGGCGGCAACCTCGATCCGCATCGACATGTGGGACGAGAACGGCCTGCGGGCCCGACTCGGCCGGCCGGTGGCCGCGCACGTGCGCGCCGCCTACTACGCCTGGCCCCGCGCGGCCGGCTACGCCTGGTCCGGCATGGCGGACGGGCCGACGCCGGTCACGGATCCCCGGCCCGCACGCCGCACCACGCCCGCCGACGTGTCCTGGTTGGGCGGTGAGACGGTGCGGGTGGCAGCCCGCACCTGCCTGTTGGAGGGGAATCCGTGGGAACGGCGCGGCGGCGACGGATCCTGGGTGCTGCGGGAGGGAACCGCCTCACTGCCGGGTCCGCCGCCGCGCCCGGTGTGGTTTCGCCACGTCCTCGTGCGCCGGCCGGGGTTCGCGGCGGACGCGAAGCTCGCGACCGTGGACAGTCAGATCCGCCTGCTCGCCGAGATCGGTGGTCGGCGCGGCCTGCCCGACCTGATCGAGGGCCAGGTGACGCCGGTGGAGGCCGGCCTGCTCTCCGGCCGGCTGGCGGGTCCGACCTGGCGGGAGGTCTTCGGCCCCCCGCGCCGCGCCGACCGGGGGCCGACCCGGCCCCGCCTCCATCCGGTACGGCCGACCGGACCCGGCTACCCGTCCCCGCGCTCGACGGCAGGCCCGAGGCTCTGGGGTGCGCCGCCGGGTGAGGGCCGGGCGGCGCTGGACCGCACCTGGGCACCGAACCCGTCGACCGCCGTCGCCCTGCTGCGCACCGCCGCGGGCGCGGGTGACGTCCTCGCGGCCCTGCACGAGGCGGGGCACAGCCATCGGGCCCTGACCCCTGATGGCCTGATCCTGCCGGGGGCCGACCCGCAGGCGGGACCGCCGACGCTGCGCGACCTGGGGCTCGCCACAGTCGCCCGCCACGCCGAGGAGGGGCCGGCCGAGTACCGGGCCCCCGAGCAGGAGCGCCTCGGGCTGCACAAACCGCGGATCGGGGTGCGCACGGACGTGTTCCGGCTGGCGGCCATGGCCTACCACTGCCTGACCGGCGTCATGCCGGCGCGCGGCGGGCCGGCGCCGCTGCGTGGGCTTCCGCTGCCGTTTCCGGTGCCGGACACCCTCGACGAGGTGCTGGTCCGGGCGCTCGACTCGGATCCGGCACGCCGGCCCGCCCGCATCCGCGTCCTCGCCGACGCCTTCCGGGTCGGCGCCGACCATCTCGCCCGCTGGGGCTACTGACGACCTGGCGGTGCGCGGCAGCCGCAGCGGTGCGAGACGGCCCCGGCGCTACGGCGTCGAGGCGGCGGCGCAGACCGTCGACCGGGCCAGGGCCAGGATGGCGCCGGAGGTCGGCTGGTCGGGGGTGATGCCGCCGTCGGCGAACCGGGCCGGGATGCGGGTCAGCGCGAGGCGGTCGCCACCCTCGGGGAGGTCGTCGAGGCAGAGGTGGGTGCCGTCGTCGCGCAGGGCGGTGTCGCTGCGGCCGGCGGCGAGGGCGGGGAACTGCGCGCGGAAGGCCGTCACGAACGCCGCCGCCGCCTCCGAGTCGTGCATCAGGTCGAAGGCGCTCCCCCCGCCCGCGGCCGACGCGCCGGCGCTGGGCGTGGCCCCGGCGGGCGGCCCGCCGGATCCCCCGGCGCCGCCAGCGCCCCCAGAACCGCCGCAGGCTGCGAGAACGGCGACGAGGGCGGTCAGGGCGAGCGCCCGCCAGTTCTTCATCGGCTCCCCTTGCTCGTGGAAGGAGCAGAGGCTAGCCGGCGCGGGCGGGCACCGTGCCGGCGGGGGCAGGCGGTCGACGCCCTCGCGCGCAGTCCGCGGCCGGCGGCGCCGGTCGGACCAACCACGGACCCGCCCGCACCGATCCACGCCGTAGCGACCCTGTTGGTCCCACATAGTTCTCCGGGTAACGGGAAATCTGCCGTGCCGTCGATGCGCCGGGCGGTATTGCGGGCCCCACGGGCATCCCGGCGGACGCATTGCCGCCGCCATGGGGAACGGGTCCGCGCAATGCGCTGTCCACGGGTTGTGCCGGGCGCGGTTGACCCCGACCACATCCGGGGATCCCGCCGTAGCCGCAGGCCAGTCGCCCGCCCACCGCGTTCATCCGGTGTTACCGGCGGCACCGCGGCAGATAGCCGCGCCCATTCCCGCCGTCGATCGGAACAACTAGGGACATCTCACCCCGGGATCGGGCAAGTCGGTTGGACGAGGCCGGCGGGCGTCTGATTGCATACCAGCCTGACGGGGGTGCCGGAGGCGGGAGGGACCCGCACGAGAGAGAGCAGTAAGGACGGGATGACGACACGAGCCCGAGAACTGTTCCAACGATCGCGCGCACTGCTCGGAAACTCCCGCGAGGTCGCCGCGCAGCTCCTCGCTTCGCCCGGGGCGCACTCCCGCCCGGCGGTCCCGCCCGCCGCGGCGCCGACGAGACCCGCGCCGGGCTCCACAGCCGTGCCGGCGCCGACCACCGCCCAGCCGGCGACCGCCGCCCTTCCCGCGAACACCGCCCTACCCGCGGGAACCGCCCTCCCTGCGGACGGCGACCCGGCCGCGGCCATGACCGCGGCCGCGGCGCAGGCGCTGTCGGCGATCTGCGCCGACGTCGCGCTGCGCGACCTGAACCTGGTGGACTCCCTGCTCTCCCAGCTCGAGGAGATGGAGGCCCGTGAGGAGGACGCCGAGCGGCTCGACGAGCTCTACCAGCTCGACCACCTCGCCGCCAGGCTGCGCCGTAACGCCGAGAACCTGCGCATCCTCGCCGGGCGGGACGCCAGCGAGACGGCGTCGGACACCGCGGCGATGGTCGACGTGATCCGCGCGGCCATGTCCTCCATCGACCACTACTCCCGCATCGCCATCGGCCGGGTCGTCCCGCTCGGTGTGGTCGGATTCGCCGCCGAGGACGTCGGCCGGCTGCTGGCAGAACTGCTCGACAATGCCACCAAGTCGTCTCCGCCAAGCGCGCCGGTGCGCGTCGGCGTGCACCTGACCGAGCAGGGCAGCGCGCTGCTACGGGTCGAGGACGAGGGCATCGGCCTGCCCCCGGAGCGGATGCGCCGGCTCAACGAGCGGCTGCGCGCCGGCCCGACCCTCGACGACGACGCCGTGCGGCACATGGGGTTGGCCGTGGTCGGTCGGATCGCGGCCCGGCACGAGATGCGCACCTGGCTCGACCGCCGCCACCCGCACGGGACGACCGCCTCGGTGCTGCTGCCCGCAGCGCTGATCTGCGAGCTGCCCGAGGCGAGCTGGTCGGGCGCCCAGACCGTCACCGTCGCGCCCGCCGTCTCCGCCGTGCGTACCGTCGGGTCCGCGGCGCACGTGGCGACGGCCGCCGGGCTGCCCGGACGCCGGTCCGCGCACCTGGCCCGACCGCGCCCGACCGCGCCGGCGGCCCACTCCGCGCGGCCGACCGCCTCTCCGGCGCTGCGGCCCGTGCCGAACCCGCCAGCGAGCCGGCCAGCGAACCCGCCAGCGAACCCGGCCGCCGGCCCGGCCGCCGTCGAGACCACTGCCAGCGGCCTGCCCCGCCGGGTGTCACGCAGTCTGAAGAACGGCACCGGCCCGCTCGCGGCCCCGCCGCCGGCGGCCCCGCCCGCGGCAGGGGCGGCCCAGGTGGCGGACCACGAGCGGCTGCTCGCCGACCTCGGTGCGTTCACCGAGGGGGAACGCACCGCCCGTGACGAGCAGCGAGGGGCCTGAGAGAAGCCGTGACGGATACGACCAACCGCCAGGGACACGACGACTTCACCTGGCTCATCAACGACTTCGTCGCCAGAGTGCACGGGGTTTCCCACGCCCTGATCCTGTCGTCCGACGGGCTGTCGCTCACCTCCTCGGACACGGTCGGCACCGTCGAGGGTGAGCAGCTCGCCGCGATCGCCAGCGGGATGCTGAGCCTCGCCCGCAACAGCGCCGCGCTGTTCGACAAGGGGACCTGCGAGCAGATCATTGTCCGGCTGTCGTCGGGATACCTGCTGTTCATGGGCATCGACGCGGGCGCGGGCCTCGCGGTGCTCACCGACGCTGACTGCGACATGAAGGTCGTGGCCTACGAGATGACCCAGTTCGTGCTGCACGCCGGCCACGCGCTGACCCCGCAGACCCGCGCGGACCTGCGCCGCGTCCTCGCCGGCCGGCAACTGTGACGCCGGAACCGCGGGCGCGGACGCGGACGCGCAGCCGGCGCATCCGCCCGTACGCCCTCACCGGGGGNCGCACCAGAACCCGCCACCACCTGCTGGTGGAGACGCTGGTCTCGGTCCCCCGCTACGACCCGGCACTGAGCGAGTCACTGATGCCCGAGTCGAAGGCGCTCTACGAGCGGGCCCGCGCGCAGTTGTCGATCGCCGAGCTGTCGGCGATCCTGTCGATCCCTCTCGGGGTCGTCCGCGTGCTCATCAGCGATCTTGCCGCCCAGGGCGCGGTGTTCATCCATCCGACGGCGCACGCCTACTCCCACGACCGCGGTGTGCTGGAGCGGATCCTCAGCGGGCTGCGGGAGCTGCCGGTCTGAGCGGGCACGCACCGGGACAGGTCGCCGGCGCCGACCCGGACCAGTTGATGATCTCGGCGAAGATCGTGATCGCCGGCGGGTTCGGCGTCGGCAAGACGACGCTGGTCGGCTCGGTGTCGGAGGTGCCGCCGATCAACACCGAGGCGTGGATGACCGAGGCCAGCGAGGGCGTCGACGACCTCCCCCCGCACGGCGAGAAGACCACCACGACGGTCGCCATGGACTTCGGCCGGATCTCGCTGGACTCCGACCTGGTGCTCTACCTGTTCGGCACGCCAGGCCAGGCGCGGTTCTGGTTCCTGTGGGACGACCTGTCCCGCGGCGCCCTGGGCGCGATCGTCCTCGCAGACACCCGCCGGCTCGACCAGTCCTTCGCCGCGGTCAACTACTTCGAGCATGACTCGACGGTGCCCTTCCTCGTCGCGGTGAACCTGTTCGACGGCCGGCTGTGGCACGACCTCGACGAGGTGCGGGACNCCCTCGCGTTGCGACCGGGCATTCCGCTGATCACCTGTGACGCGCGGGACCCGGCGTCGACCGCCGAGGCCCTGCGGGCGCTGGTCCGCTACGCCATGTCCCTGGCCTGACCCACCGTCCCTGGCCTGACCCCGAGGAGGACGCACCCATGCGCAAGATCCTGATCGTCGGCGCCGGCCAGTCGGGCCTGCAGCTCGCCCTCACTCTGCGGGAGCACGACTACGACGTCACGATGATGTCGGCGCGCACCCCCGAGGAGATCCGCACCGGCCGGGTGATGTCCACCCAGGCCATGTTCCACACGGCGCTGCAGCACGAGCGCGACCACGGGCTGAACCTGTGGGAGGCCGACGCGGTCGGGATCGAGGGGCTGGGCGTGTCGCTGGCCGCGCCGGACGGCACCCGGGCGCTGGACTGGTTCGGCCGGCTCGATCATCCCGCCCAGTCCATCGACCAGCGGGTGAAGATGGCCGGCTGGTCGGAGCTGCTCGAGGAACGCGGCGGCAAACTCATCATCTCCGGGGTCACCACCTCCGACCTGAACCACCTCGCCGAGCTGTACGACCTCGTCATCGTGGCGGCGGGCAAGGGCGAGCTGGTCGGTCTGTTCGACCGGGACGCCGCCCGCTCGCCGTACACCGCGCCGCAGCGGGTGCTGTCGCTGGCATACGTGCACGGGCTCGCGCCGCGCCCCGAGCACCCCGACGCCCCCGGCGTCCGCTTCAACATCGCCCCCGGGGTCGGGGAACTGTTCGTCATCCCGGCGTACACACTCAGCGGGAACTGCGACATCCTGTTCTTCGAGGGAATCCCCGGCGGCCCGCTGGACTGCTGGGACGACCACCCCGAGCCCGCCGAACACCTGCGCCGCATCCTCGAGCTGACCCGGACGTACGTGCCGTGGGAGTACGAGCGCTGCACCGACGTGGAGCTCACCGACACCCATGCCACGCTCGCCGGCGGCTACACCCCCGTTGTGCGCCGGCCGGTCGGCGAGCTGCCGTCGGGCCGGGCGGTGCTGGGGATGGCCGACGTCGTCGTCGCCAACGACCCGATCACCGGGCAGGGCGCGAACAACGCCGCGAAGTGTGCCGCCTCCTACCTCGACAGCATCCTCGCCCACGGCGACAGGCCGTTCGACCGCGCCTGGATGCAGGGCGCCTTCGACCGGTACTGGGACTACGCCCAGCACGTCACCACCTGGACCAACGCGCTGCTCGCCCCGCCGCCGGAGCACGTCCAGCAGATCCTCGGCGCGGCGGGGACGCACGACGCCGTCGCCCGCCGCTTCGTCAACGGCTTCGACGATCCCAGCGACTTCCAGCACTGGTTCCTCGACCCGGCGAAGACCGCCACCTACCTCGCCGGCTTCTGAGACAGCCGGCTCGCCTCGCTGGTCGGCGTTGGCGCGGTGGCGTCGAGGGGTGACCGGGAGGCCGGGATGGGAGTCACCGGCGGCACGGGAATGCCCAGGCGGTCGAGCAGCGGGCTGGTGGCCGCGGTGGTGAGCAGCGCCATCACGACCAGCGCCGTGAAGGTCGTCCGGTCGAGCACGCCCATGTCCAGGCCGATCTGAGCCACGACGATCTCGGTGAGCCCACGGGTGTTCATCAGCACGGCGAAGGTCGTCGCCCCTCGGCGGCCCAGCCCGGCCAGTGCGGCGGCACCGCCCGCCCCGATGATCTTGGCCGCGAATGCCACCGCCACGATCAGCAGGATCTCCAGCAGGCCGCGCCCGTCCACGGCGCCGAGATCCACCGACAGGCCGGCTGCGACGAAGAAGACCGGCAGCAGGATCGCCCCGAACCGCTCGATGTTCACACCCAGGTCCGGCGCGAGCCGGCCGAGGCTCGACCGGGGCAGCGCGGCGCCGAACGCGAACGCCCCGAACACCGGGTGCAGCCCGATCTCGGCGGTCGCCCACGAGCAGATCAGCAGGCCGACGACGGCGAAGGTGAGCAGGGCCGGGCCGACGCTGCGCGGATCCGCCCGCGCCGCCGCCCGCTGCGCCAGCACCCGGGCCAGCGGCGCCACGACGACCGCCAGCACGGCGACGAGGCCGGCGAGCTCGCCGACCATGCGCAGGAATCCCCACGGGCCGCTCGCATTCACCACGGCGACGACCACCGCGAGTGTGCACCAGCCGACGGCATCCCCGATGACCGCACAGGTCAGCGCCATTCTCCCGACGACGTCGCCGGCCATACGCCGCTCGGTGAGAATGCGGGCGAGTACCGGCAACGCGGTGATGGACATGGCGGTGCCAAGAAACAGCGCGAACGGCAGGAGGCCGACCGCCTTTCCCTCGACGCTCCGATGCCACGGATGCAGGATGGCGGCAGCGCCGATACCGCTGCCGAACGGCACCAGGATCGACGCGGCCGTCAGGGCGGCCGTCAGCCCTCCCCTACGGCGGACGTCACCGAGGTCGTGGTCGTAGCCGACGACGAACATGAACAGCACCAGGCCGAGCTGGGACAGGATGTTCAGGTACGGCCGGATGTCCGGGGGGAACAGCGTCCTCGGCAGATCTCCCGGCAGCAGGCCGAGCAGGCTCGGGCCGAGCGCGAGGCCCGCGAGGATCTCGCCGATCACCACGGGCTGTCGGCATCGGCGGGCCACCTGCGCGAACAGCGCGCTGAGGGCGATGATGAGCGCCGCGTCGGCGAAGACAACGGCGACGACATGGTCCGCGTGCGGGGCTGAGGCCACTGCGGGCGTCCTCTCGATTCTCCCCCGGCCGCGATTCCCCACGGCCGTCACCGGAAGCGGAATCGGAATCGGGCTGGCACAGATGGTATTCAGATTCGCTCGCCGATTCGCCTGTTCGGAGAATCTCGATCGCCGCCCGCGGCACTCTCCGGGCACCGTGCGGGGAGCCGCGCCGCTGCGGGCCGGGCCGGCCGGACGTGACCCGGACGACGGGCCAGGAGACGACGGACCAGGCCGCGCGGAACGCCGGGGATCGGATTGTCAGCCCGCGCTCGCCCCCACGGACCCGCGGCTCCTGCGCTCGCGCAGGCTACGCGGGCGCAGGGTCGGTCCGGAGGTCGACGTAACGCCAGGCGATCGGCCGGGCGCGCGGCCGGGCGCGCGGCCGGGCGCGCGGCCGGGCGCGCGGCGATCCGCCGCACCTGGTGGCACGTTCGGGTAGGTGAACCCGGTCCACACGGGCGGGCGCGGTATGGCCCACCGTCCGCCGCCGACCGTAAAGGTGCAGGTCACCTGCCTTTGCGGTCCTGGCGGCTACGGTCGATCGAGCCTGGCCCTAGCAGCCGGACAACGGCACACGCCAACAGTTCCGGCCGGCCAAACCACCGATCGTGTCGCATCTCACACTAACCTTCACCATCGTGACTTCCGGGTCAACATGGGGTAATTCCCGTTCCGGTCACGGAAGGTTCACGTTGCCGGGAACAGCCGTGAACGGGTGGTGGAGAGGAGTGTCATGAGTGCGGCGGACGCTCGATCAATCAGCGAGTTGGTCGACACGACGAGTTATCCCCTCGCCGACCCGGCCAACCCGCTGTGGTGGACCGCCGTCTCCCGCGCGCGGCACGATCTGCGCACAGACGGTTGTTGCGTGCTACCTGGATTCATTCATCCCACCGTGTTTCCCGCCCTGGCCCGAGAATGCGCCACCGTGGCCCCGCTGGCCTACGACGAGATCGAGACCGTCAACGCCTACAACATTGCGATCGACTCCGCGCTGCCGGCCGACCACCCCGGCCGGATCGCCATGCGCCGGGGTAACGCCTTCGTCGCCCGGGACCAGATTCCCACCGACTTCGCCATCCACTGGCTCTACCGCAGCGAGCCGTTCCAGCGCTTCGTCGCGGCCTGCTTCGGGCTGGTGCAGGTGCATGAACTCGCCGATCCGCTGGCCGGGCTCTGCCTGAACGTGATCACCCCGGGGCTGGAACACCCCTGGCACTTCGACACCAACGAGTTCGCGGTCAGCATGCTGACCCAGGAGCCGGAGTTCGGCGGCGAGTTCGAGTACTGCCCGAACATCCGCACGGCGCAGGCGGAGAACTTTCCCGCCGTCCGAGCCGTGCTGGNCGGCGAGGGCGCTCACCTCGTCCGGCGCCTGGTCCTTCGCCCCGGCGACCTGCAGCTCTTCCTCGGACGTTATTCCATGCACCGGGTCAGCCCCGTCCAGGGCGAAATCGCCCGACATTCGGCGATCTTCGCGTACACCGAGCGGCCGGGAGTGGTCGGCAGCGTCGCCCGCACCCGCCAGCTTTTCGGTCGCGTCCTGCCCGGCCACCTGGCCGCGGAGGCGAGCGCCGTGCGCGTCGACGCACTGCTGGACTGAACCCGCCCTCGTCGAGCCCCCGCGAGCCCCCGCCGGTCCCGACAGCCGCACCGCCGTTCGAGGAGGAGCGTCCCGCGTGCATTCCGACGCCGACCCCACCGACGCCAACACCACCGACGCCCATCCCGTCGACGCCCAACCCATCGACGTCGGTGCCGATCCGGCCGGCCAGTTCGACGACGGCCTGCGGTTCGACGACGGCCTGCAATTCGACGACACCGGCAAGGTCGCCCTCGACCACATCTACACGCAACCCGACCCGCAGGCCTACTTCAGCACCCTGCGGACGCTCGGCTACCACATCCCCCAGCTCGCCAAGCCGTTCTTCAGCCGGCTCATCGACGAGTGCCGGGCACAGCGTCGGCTCCCCCCGACCGTGCTGGACATCGGCTGCTCCTACGGGATCAACGCCGCACTGCTGCGCTGCGACCTGACGATGGACGACCTGTTCGAGCGTTACGGCGGCCAGCCCAGTCCGGGTCGGGATGCCCTGCTGGACCGCGACCGCGACCTCGTCCGCGCCCACCGCCGGCCGAGCGGGACTCGCTTCGTCGGTCTGGACACCTCCGCGCCGGCGATCTCCTACGCGCTGGCCGCGGGTTTCCTCGACGAGGCCGTCTGCGCCGACCTGGAGCAGCGGGACCCCACCGAGGCCGAACGCGCCCGCCTCGACGGCGCCGACCTCGTCATCTCCACGGGCTGTATCGGTTATGTCAGCGAACGGACGCTCGCCCGGGTGGCCCGCGCGGCCGGCGACCGGCGACCCTGGATGGCCCACTTCGTGCTGCGGATGTTCCCCTTCGCGCCGTTCACCGAGACGCTCGACGAGCTCGGCTACGAGACCGTCCATGTCGACGGGGTGTTCCCGCAGCGGCGCTTCGCCTCCGCCCAGGAGCAGGAGCAGGTCCTCGACACGCTGGCCTCGGTGGGCGTGGACCCCCGCGGGCTGGAGACCGAGGGCTGGCTCTACGCCCAGTTGCACGTCTCCAGACCGCGCAGCGCCGCTGGCCGCGGGGCGAATCGGCCCGTCTTCGGCCAGCAGCCCGCCGGCACCCTGACCGGGCGGCGAACCTGACGACCGTGGCGGCGGACGCGAGGACTGTGGCGGCGGACCCGAGCGCCGTGGTGAGCCAGTCGGTACCACCCAGGGGTGGCGACGACCCGCACGATCCGGTCGTCTCATGGGACCCTCGAGCTCCGGCGGACCCGGCGACGCCGGACCCGACACAACCCGATCAGCGCCCCCGGCGGCGCGCTCGGACCAGGCCGGGACTCCGCGCCCAGTCGAGACACCGAGACCAGCCCCACCGCCGCGACCAGCCCCACCGCCACAGCCAGCCCCACCGCCACGACCAGCCGAGTCCCTGAGACCAGCCGAGCCCCCCTGAGACAAGCCGAGGCCCAGGATGAACGCGACCCCATCCGACCAGCGCACCACCGGAACCTTCGCCTACGACGACCTGCTGCCCCGGGTGCCGCTGCCCACGCTCGCGGCGAGCTGCGAGCGTTTCCTCGAGTGGTCCGCCCCCCTGCTCACCCCGGCCGAGCGCGCGACGACCGCGGCGGCCGTGACCGCCTTCCAGGGCTCCGATGGCCCCGGTCCGGTCCTGCACGCCGCGCTGGAGCGCTACGAGGCGACCGAGGGCGTGCAGAGCTGGCTGGACGACTTCTGGGACTCCCGTTACCTCGGCCGGCGGGACCGCATCGCGCTCAACGCCAACTACATCTTCCTGTTCACCGACGACGACGCCGCCGGCGCGGCGGAGCAGCCGCAGGTCGAGCGGGCCGCGGGCCTGATCGCGGCGGCCGTCGACTACAAGCTGCGCCTCGACGACGAGCGGATCGAACCGNTCCGGCAACGCGGTCAGGTGCTGTCGATGGCCCAGAACACCTACCTGTTCTCCACCACCCGGATCCCCGGCGCCGTGCAGGACACCGTGCGCACCCCGTACAGCGACGCCTGGCCCGGCCCCTCCCCCGCGCGCCACATCGTGGTCCTCCACCGGGGGAACATCGTCCGCCTCGACGTGGTCGGCCCGGACGGGCACCCGTACACGCTCGACGACCTCGCCGCGGGCCTCACCGCCGTGCTCAAGGCGGCGCCGACGCGGGTACCGGCCGACGCCGCGGTCGGCCAGCTCACCACGAAGGCGCGCGCCGCCTGGGCGCAGAGCCGGGAGCGGCTGTCCGCCCTCGACCCAGCCAACGCCGCCGCGCTTGACACCATCGAGACCGCGTTGTTCTGCCTCTGCCTGGAGGAGGCCACGCCGGCCGACAACCTCGCCGCCTGCGACCAGCTCCTGCACGGCGACGCCGGCAACCGCTGGTTCGACAAGGCCGTCTCGCTGATCGTGTTCCCGGACGGCCGGGCGGGCATCAACGTGGAGCACTGCGGCCTGGACGGCACGACGATCCTCAGCTTCGTCGACGACCTGCTGTCCACCTCACCGCAGGAGCACTCGGCGAGCTCCGGTGCCCAGCCGCAGGGCCTGCCCGCCGTCGAGCCCGTCGAGTTCGTCCTCGACGCCGACCTGCGTGCGGACATCGCCGACGCCGGCGCGTCGTTCACGGACTTCGCCGCGGCGACCGCCTCGACCGTGCTGTCCTTCGACGACTTCGGCCAGAACCGGGCCAAGGCGCTGCGGACCTCGCCGGATGCCTTCGTCCAGCTCGCCTACCAGCTCGCGCACGTCCGGGCCAAGGGGCATGTGGGCGCCACCTACGAGTCGATCGCGACGCGGCAGTGGCGGCGCGGACGCACCGAGGCGATGCGGGTCGTCACCCCGCAGATCCATCAGTTCGTCGCGGCGATGCAGGACCCGGCCGCCGACCCGGCGGCGAAGCGGGCCGCGTTCCGTGCCGCCGCCGACGCGCACGTGCGCCGCGCGAAGGACTGCCAGGCCGGGCGCGCGCCCGAGCAGCATCTGTGGGAGCTGCAGTTCATCGCCCGCCGCCGCGGCGCCGAACTCGGGGTGAGCGAGCCGATCGCGCTCTACGACACCCCAGGTTGGTTGAAGACGCGTGACGACTTCCTGAGCACCAGCTCGGCGCCGTCGGTCAACGTCGAGTTCTTCGGCTTCGGCTCGACGAGCAGCCAGTGCATCGGCGTCGCCTACGTGCTGCTGCCGGACCGGTTCAACCTCTACCTGAGCACCCCACGCGCGGTCGCCGACGGCCTGCACGCCTTCGCCGAGCAGCTCACGATCGCCCTGCGCGAGCTGCAGGACCTCCTCGCCGACGAGCCGCCCGCGCAGTGACGCCGCCCGCGCAATAGATCCTCCCGCCCGGCCCGGCCCCGCCTCGGTTGCCGGGCCGGGCGGGACCCCCGCGGAACGCGCGGGCTCGACCCTTCCGTCAGCGGCGGCGGTCCTGGGGGAGGCGGGTGGGGCCGACGTGGCGGTCGAGCCAGTCGCGCAGGACGCGCATGTCACGCCAGGCGGCGGCGACGCGGTCGACGCATTCGGGCTCGGCGAGCCAGGGCGGCTCGCCGAACTCGCGGTGGACGGTGAGCGTGCGGTGCCGCAGCAGCTCGATGCGCGGATGGTCGGCGTCGTAGCCGCGCGGACGGGTCTTCAGTCGGGTGCCGGAGATCTCGTAACCGTCCTTACGCAGGCCCGCGACGACGGCTTCGAGCTTCGGGCCGGTGACGTCGTCGGCGACCGCGGCCCGTAGCCGCTCCACCTGGTCCGGCGCGGTCTGCCAGTAGCCGGTGGCGACCATCAGCCCGGCCGCGGACACCTGGACGTAGCCGCCGTGCTCGTTGTGGGCGCCGATCACCGTCTTGTACGGCGACTTGTCCTTCGAGAAACGGACGTCGCGGTTCGGCCGGAACAGGTGCGGCTCGCCGAACTCCGGTTCCAGGGCGTCGAGCAGGGCGACCATCGGGCCGCGCACGGCCTTGGCGTACATCTCGCGATGGTCCGTCCAGTACGCCTTGCTGTTGTCGGCCTCCAGCCCGTCGTAGAAGACCAGGGCTTCCGGCGGAAAACCGGTGAACTCCGACATCGGTACTCCTCACGTCGACGGACAGGACGGACCGCTCCAGCCGCGCGACGGCCGTTCGCGCTCGGGCCGCAGCCTATGACCGGGCACCGACAGAACCGGCCGGAACCCCACGGCCGCGTCATCCACGCCGCTTTCGGTCGGGCGGGAGCGCCGCCGGTTTTGGACGTCGGGCGCGGGTAGGGGACCCGACATACCGGCGTTGGCAGCGGCGGGCGTTGGCACCGGCGGGCGTTGGCACCGGCGGGCGCGGACAGCGGCCGGCGTGGGCAATGGCGACGCGCGACGAGAGGAACGGCTTCATGAGCCAGACCGTGGGCGACTTCATCCTGGCCCGGCTGCGCGACTGGGGCGTCGAGCACGTGTTCGGCTATCCCGGCGACGGCATCAACGGGCTGCTCGCCGCCTGGGGGCGGGCCGAGAACCGACCGCGGTTCATCCAGGCCCGGCACGAGGAGATGGCCGCGTTCTCGGCGGTGGGGTACGCGAAGTTCTCCGGGAAGGTCGGGGTCTGCGCGGCGACCTCCGGGCCGGGCGCGATCCACCTGCTCAACGGGCTGTACGACGCCAAGCTCGACCACGTCCCGGTGGTCGCGATCGTCGGCCAGACCAACCGCAGCGCGATGGGCGGCTCCTACCAGCAGGAGGTCGACCTGCTCAGCCTGTTCAAGGACGTGGCCAGCGAGTACGTGCAGGTCGTCAACGTCCCCGAGCAGCTCCCCAACGTCCTGGACCGGGCCCTGCGGGTCGCCCTCGCCGAGCGGGCCCCGACCTGCGTCATCCTGCCCGCGGACGTGCAGGAGCTCGACTACTCCCCGCCGACGCACGCGTTCAAGATGGTGCCGTCCAGCCTCGGGGTGCGCTGGCCGGCGGTGTCCCCCGACGACGCCGGCGTGCGGGCCGCCGCGGAGCTGCTCAACGCCGGGAAGAAGGTGGCGATCCTCGCCGGCCAGGGAGCCCGCGGCGCCCGGGCGGAGCTGATCGAGGTCGCCGACCGGCTCGGCGCCGGCGTCGCGAAGGCGCTGCTCGGCAAGGACGTGCTGCCCGACGATCTGCCCTTCGTCACCGGCGCCATCGGCCTGCTGGGCACCCGGCCGAGCTACGAGCTCATGCGGGACTGCGACACGCTACTCACGATCGGTTCAAGCTTCCCCTACACCCAGTTCCTGCCCGATCTGCACCAGGCCCGCGGCGTGCAGATCGACCTCGACGCCCGCTACATCGGGATGCGCTACCCGTACGAGATCAACCTGGTCGGGGACGCGGCGGCGACCCTGCGGGCGCTGCTGCCCCTGCTCGACCGCAAGGAGGACCGCTCCTGGCGGGAGACGATCGAGGGCAACGTCGCCCGCTGGTGGGAGACCGTCGAGCGGGAGGCGCACGTCGAGGGCAAGCCGATCAACCCGATGCGGCTGTTCTGGGAGGCCTCCGCCCGGCTGCCCGACAACACCATCCTGGCCGCCGACTCCGGCTCGGCGGCGAACTGGTACGCCCGCGACCTGCGCCTGCGCGGGGACATGCGCGGCTCGCTGTCGGGGACGCTCGCGACGATGGGCCCCGCCGTGCCGTACGGGATCGGCGCGAAGTACGCCCACCCGGACCGGCCGGTCGTCGTGTTCGAGGGCGACGGCGCCATGCAGATGAACGGCCTGGCCGAGCTGCTCACCATCGCCCGCTACTGGCACGAGTGGTCCGACCCGCGGTTCGTCATCGCCGTGCTGCACAACAACGACCTCAACCAGGTCACCTGGGAGATGCGGGCGATGCAGGGCGCGCCGAAGTTCACCGAGTCGCAGACGCTGCCCGAGGTCTCCTACGCCGACTTCGCCCGCGCGGTCGGCCTCGGCGGAATAGCCGTCGACGAGCCCGGCCAGCTCGGCCCCGCCTGGGACCGGGCACTCGCCGCCGACCGCCCGACCGTCCTCGACGTCCGCACCGACCCGGACTTCCCCCCGATCCCGCCGCACACCACCTTCGAGCAGGCCAAGGACGCCGCCGAGGCCCTGCTCAAGGGCGACGAGAACCGCTGGGGCATCATCTCCGCCGGCCTGCGCACCAAGGTTCAGGAACTCCTCCCCCACCGCGCCTGACGCACCAGAACTTCCGTCCGGCACCCGGCCTGGCCTCCATTGCGGGTCCAGGTGAATCGAGAAGGACCGGGCGGCCGATGGAGGTCACCGGCCGCGATGCGAGCGCGGGCGTGACGCTCCCAGACAGCGACGTTCATCAGGACGGGGTCCACAGGAAAGTGCCTGCTTCGTGGAGGTGTCGTCGGATGACGGTGGCGGTGAAGGTGTCCTGGTCGAAACTCGGCATCCACGTGGTGGCCTGTTCCAGGTACCAGGCGATGATCCACAGCCGGTGCCAGCCCAGCGCCCACCGTTCCGCCGGCAGGCCCGCGCGGGAACGGGACGCCTCTGCCGCCCCGCCGGCCCTGATGTAGGCCCAGATCAGCCGTCGCAGGCTCGCCGAGTCCGCCGGCTGCTGGGTTCCCTGCCAGGAAGCCAAGTCGAGCAGGCCCGGCCCGATGAAGGACCGCGCCCAGTCCAGCAGGTGCCATCCGTCGTCGCGGACGTGCAGGCTGGTCGGGTGGAACTCGCTGTGGCACAGCCCGAACGGTGCCAGTTCGACGCCGTCGGCGAGGCGATCGGCGTGATCGGCGAGCCGCGCCAACGGCTCGTCCAGATCGGTGCTTTCCGTCCATCGTCCCGCTGCCCGCAGCTCCTCCAGCCCGGCGATGGCCTGACCTGGCAGGGCGGTCAACGCGACCCGGTCGAGAACCGGCAGCGCATCGGCGGGTTTCGCCTCGTGCACCGTGACCGCCGCGGTAGCTGCGTCGGCCATGGTCGCTTCCCGGTCCGCATCGCCGAGGTCCTCCATCAGGACGCCGAGCCGGCCGCCGCGAACGACGCTGGCGAATACCACCGGGACGGGAACACCCTGTCCGCGGACGTGTCGGAGTACGTCAGCCTCTGCCGTGAACGGCTCCCGCGCCCACTTGAAGATCATCTCACGATCACCGGCGAAGCGGACCCGTTCCACTCCGGACAGCGCCCAGGCCCGGACGTGGACCCGAGCGACCGGCGATCCCAGATGGGCCAGTTCGGCCAGGTCAGCCAGGAGCGGGGACAGCGCATCCATGAGTGTCTCTCCGAGGGGCTCGCCGCAACGAGCGGGACGGGACCGGCCGGTGAGGCGGGGTACCGTCTCCGGCCGGTCGGCTGGAGGGCAGGGGCAGGCGGCCGGGACGGGTCCGGTGAGGGCGAGGATCCGATCGATCCAGTCCCGCTTGAACGCGCCCAGGTCGGTGCGGAATCGGGTCAGATCGACGCCGTAGGGCACGACGGCCCCGCCGGACATGTTCGGTGACGACTGGCAGCCGTGGACGAACCGGCCGCCGAGGGCGGCATGCGCCTTCACGGTGGTGAGTCGCCGGTACTCGTTGAAGAAGCCTCCGCGGTAAAGGGCGTCGATCCGCTCGGCGTCGTCCGCGTCGAGATCGAACACCACCCGGGCAGTGGTGGGGAAGAACCACGCCGGTCCGATGTCGGAGATCTTCTCGGACATCTCCACCCGATTCAGCGCCGCCAGGGCCGCTGACTCCCGCGGGATGCGAAGGTCCTTCTCGGTGACGTCGCCGAGGTCCAGGTCGTCGAGGGTGTCCGGGGAGAACAGGTGGCCGTACACCTGATCCGCCGTGTGCAGGACGGCCGCCGGGTCGATCGGCAGCGGAACTGGGGATGAGCGGAGCGCAGATCGTCTGCGCCATCTGATCCCCTAGAGCCACGCGCCTGCGCGGTGCCGCCCAGCGGACGTGTAATCAGCGGGTTGNGGGCGCACGTCAGTGGAAGCGGGGCAGGATCTCGCGGCGGTAGAAGTCGAAGAAGCCGGCCTGCTCAGGGCCGATCTGGGTCACGTAGACCTCGGTGTAGCCGGCGTCGACGTACTCCTGGACCGCGCGGACGTGCCGCTCGACGTCCGGCCCGCAGACCGCCGACGCGGCGGCCATCTCCTCGGTGACGAGCGCGCTGGCCTGTTCGAAGTGCGCCGGCGTGGGCAGTTCCTGGGACAGTTCGCCCGGCAGCGCGCTGTTCGGCCACAGCGCGTGGACGGTCTTGCGGGCCTCGGCCTCGTCCTGCGCCCAGCAGACCTTCAGCGAGCCCTGCTTGGGCCGTCCAGCGCCGCCCGCCTCGTCGAACAGGTGCAACAGGTCGGCGTCGGGAGCGACCCCGCAGTACCCGTCGCCGATCCGCGCCGCCAGGCGGACCGCGGCCGGGCCGAACCCGGAGACATACACCGGCGGCGGGTCGGCGGGCAGCGAGTACAGCCGCGCCCGGTCGACCGTGTAATGCCGGCCGCGGTGGTTGACCATCCCGCCGCGCCACAGCTCGCGGATGACGGCGACGGCCTCCTCCAGCATCTCCAGGCGGACCTCGGTGGCCGGCCAGCCGTCGCCCAGCACGTGCTCGTTGAGCGCCTCCCCGGAACCCACGCCGAGCTGGAAGCGGCCGGGCAGCATCGTCGCGCAGGTCGCCGCGGCCTGCGCGATGATCGCCGGATGGATCCGCACGGTCGGGCAGGTCACCGCGGTGGTCAGCGGAACGCGCTCGGTGACCTGCCCGATCGCGCCGATGACCGACCAGACGAACGGTGCCTGTCCCTGCGCGTCGTTCCAGGGATGAAAGTGGTCGGAGATCCACAGACCGTCGAAGCCGGCCTGCTCGGCGGCCTGTGCCTGCCCGACCAACGCCCGGGCGCCGTGCTCCTCGCAGGACAGCGCATACCCGACGAACGACATCATCCTCACCTCGGCATCCCTGCGTGTCGGCATCCCTGTATGTCGGCATCCCTGCGTGTCGGCATCCCTGTATGTCGGCATCCCTGTGTGTCGGCATCCCTGTATGTCGGCATCCCTGTATGTCGGCATCCCTGTATGTCGGCATCCCTGTATGTCGGCATCCCTGTATGTCGGCATCTCGGCGTGTCGGCATCTCGGCTCGTCCGCCCTTGGGGGTGCCGCCACCGCAAGCCGCCAAACATGCAGGGCCGGCCGTACAGGCGACGCCGGACGCCCATCCGACGCCGGACGCGACGCTGCGCGCGAAACCGCGGCGGAACTCGCCGGGACGCCCGGTCGCGCGGATCGGGACGCGGCGTTGACAGGATGCGGCGGGTGCACCCCGGACTGGAACCGACGCCGAGCGTGACCAACGCGGCCGGGGTCGCCGCTCGCCGCGCCCCACCCGGCGCGCACAGAGACGTGGCTGCGGTCTCCGCGACCGACGTGCGGATCCGGCGCGGGGCGCGCCGGCGGGGCCGCGGCGGTCACCTTGTCATCCACGGCGTCTCGTTCACCGTGCCCCGCGGCAGCGTGACGGGGGTGATCGGGCCGAGCGGCGGCGGCAAGACCACGCTGATGCGGGCGATCGTCGGGGTCCAGAGCGGGGTGGACGGGGACCTGCGCGTCCTCGGCTACGCCGCCGGCGATGCCTGCCTGCGCCGGCGGGTCGGCTACGCCACCCAGGCCGCGTCGGTGTACGGCGACCTGACCGTGCGGGAGAACCTGCGCTACTTCGCCGCGCTCGCCCAGGCCGACGACCCCGACGACCCCACCCGCGCGCCCGGTTACCTCGACGCGCTGCTGGCCCATGTCGGCCTCACCGAGCAGTCGTCCAGGCTGGTCAACCACCTCTCAGGCGGCCAGCGCTCGCGGGTGTCGCTGGCCGTCGCGATGATCGGCGGCACCGACCTGCTCGTCCTCGACGAACCCACCGTCGGGGCCGACCCCCTGCTGCGCCGACGGCTGTGGGCCGACTTCCGCCAGCTCGCCGAGCGCGGCACGACAATCCTGGTCAGCTCGCACGTGATGGACGAGGCGATCCGTTGTGACCGCCTGCTGCTGCTCTACGAGGGGACGCTGCTCGCGCAGGGCACACCGGCGGACCTGCTCGCCGCCACCGCCTGCGCCGACCTGGAGGAGGGCTTCCTACGCCTCGTCGAGGCGCCGAACCGGCTGGCCGGGGCCGGGGCCGGCGACCGCGCCGGTCCGCAGGCCCGACCCGCGCCGACCACACCCACTGGGGGCGCCACCGAGGCGCCGCGCACCCCGAATCCACCGCCGGACCATCCCCCCGGCGTCGCACCCTGCCCGCGCCGCAAGCCCATCGACGAGCTGCGCACCGGCGCCACGGCCGCCCGGGTGCTTCGCCAGCTCGGCCGCGACCGCCGCACCCTCGCCCTGGTCCTGTTGCTGCCGCCGGTGCTGCTGCTGACGTTGCGCCTGCTGTTCCACCGGTCCCCCGACACCTTCGACCGGGTGGGCCCTGCGCTGCTCGGGATCTTCCCGCTCATGACGATGTTCTTCGTCACCTCCGTCGCGATGCTGCGCGAGCGCACGTCCGGCACGCTGGAGCGGCTGCTGACAAGCCCGGTCGGCCGCGGGGACCTGCTCGTCGGCTACGGGCTGGCGTTCGCCGTGCTCGCCGCGACCCAGGCCGCGTTCGCCACCGCGCTGACCGTGGGTGCGCTCGGCCTGACCGTGCGGGGATCGGCCCCCATGCTCTTCGTGGCGGCCATCCTCAGTTCCTTCCTCGGCACCGCGCTCGGCCTGTGGATGAGCGTTTTCGCCCGTACCGAGTTCGAGGCCGTGCAGCTCATCCCGGCCGTGCTCATCCCGCAGTTCATGCTGTGCGGCATCCTGGTGCCGCGGCACGGCATGCTGCCGACGCTCGACGCGATCAGCACCGTCATGCCGATGACGTACGTCGTCGACGCCATGGCCCGGCTGTCGACGTCGCGGCACGTCGACCGGTGGCTGACCCGCGACATCCTGATCGTCACCGGCTGCACCCTGGCCGCCCTCGGCCTCGCCGCAGTGACGCTGCGCCGCCGGCACCCGTAGATCCGGGGCGAATGGAGGGACGGCGTCGCAAACGCCCCTGCCGACCCATCCCGGGTTGTTACGATCGCCACCGTCGTCCTCAAGGTGTTGCACCGTCGTCGATGTGGAGGGCCATCGTCGATGTGGAGGGATGCGGGCAAGGCTCGCCGACCGCCCACCAAACAGGCACCGGGTGGCGGGGCCGCCTCCGCCCAACAAAACCGGCACCGGGTGGCGGGACCGCCTCCGCTCGCCGCGGCCCCGGCATGGTAGATCGCATCGATCGGCCCCGGCAGCGGTCGGGTACGGCACATCCGGCCCGCCCGGCCCGGGAGAGCCACCCATATCGGGCTACCATCGACCTGCTGGCTGCCAGGCGTGCGGCGCCTCGGTGGATCCCTGTGGGGTTCGCCGGGCGAGAACCTCGGTGGCCCCCGGCGGGATACGCCGGTCAAGGTCGGGCTGATGCGGCATGGAGAGGACGGTCGGCGGTGGATGGATGAGTCCGGCCACGGATTCCCATCCGACGACGATCAGGGTGGTCCGCCGGCCACCCGCCTGCCGCGGCGGCCGAGCGGGCGACCTCCGGTGACCCGCGTCGAGCCGGGTCCCGCGACCACGCAGACGACCCAGCGCCTCACCGCGCCGCGCCCGCGCCGCTCGGACGCGCCCCCCTCGGACCCGAACGCCGCGCCCCGCGACCAGGACCAGCTCACCGATCAGGACCTGCCCGCAGGCCAGGCGCAGCCGCCCAACCAGGAACGGCGGACGGACCAGAAGCGCCCGGCAGACCGGCACCGGCCCGCAGAGCAGCACCGTCAGACGGAGCAGAGCTCGCCGACGGAGCAGCGACGCTCCGGCCCGCCGCCCCCGTCCAGTCCGGCGAGTCCGGCGAGTCCGGCCGAGCTCACGTCGACGACCGAGCTGGCCGCGTTGCGCCGCCGTCTCGGCATGCCCGAGGTCGCCGAGGCCCGCCGGACCGAACACGAACGCCGGGCCGCGCAGGACGACGGCTCGGGCCGGCGCGACGACGGCCGGGCCGAGGGCACCGGCCCCGGTCGAGACCGCCACCGTGGCCGCGATCTGGACCGGGATCCCGCGCTGTATCCCATCGGCCGGGCCCAGCGGGCCAGAGAGCATCGTCAGTACGCCGACCGCAGCCGGGTCGCCGACCGCGGCCAGGGCACCGGGGGCAGTCAGGGCGCCGAAAGCGGTCGGGTGGCCGAGAGCGGTCGGGTGGCCGAGAGCGGGCCGCAGCGCGGGCGCCTCGAGGAGTCGGAGACCGCCGCCGACCACCGGCAGGGGCACGGATACGGCCACGGCCGCGAGTTCGGCTACGGCAACAGCTACGGACGGGGCCGGGGCTCCGGCCGGGAGGGCACCGCCGGGCGGGACCTGGGCCCACGCGGCGAGCCACCCGTGCGCGAGCACGGCGGGGGTGAGTCGAACCCGGCGCGCCGGGTCGAACCGTTCGATCACGAGCGGACACAGATCATCCGCGGGCTGCGCGTGCGTCGGGTGCCCGGGGCGGACAGTTTCCGTCCCACCCACGCGCCCACGGCCGAGGGCCTGATCCCGATGTCCGGCACGATGACCGGCGAGTTCTTCCTCGGCGGCCTCAACCGGCCGGATCCGGCGATCGACGGCCGGGGCGGTGCCGGCGCGGATGGAGCGGCCGGCGGGACGTTGGGCGCGCCCGCCGGGACGGCCGTCGCGAACCGTCCCGAACCGGTCGACTACGGCCTCGCGGACCTCAGCGAGGACGCCGGCGTGGGCGGGCGGCACCGCGTCGAGCGGACGACCCGCGGATCGAGCCGGTCCCGGGCGATCTGGACGCTCGTCGACCAGGTGCTCTCCAGCGGCACGAACGCCGTGATGTCGTTCATCATCGCCCGCAGCGTGAGCTCGTCGGAGTTCGGCGCGTTCGGTGTGGCGTTCGCGATCTTCTCGCTGATGATCGGTTTCTCGAAGGCCGCGGGCACCGCGCCGCTGGGCATGAAGTTCGCGGACGTGTCGCCCCGGGTGTTCCGGGCGGCGGGTGCCGCGGGCACCGGCACCGCCTTCGTCATCGGACTGCTCTCCGGGGCGGTGACGCTGGCCGTCGGCCTCGCACTCGGCGGCGGCGTCGGCCATTCCCTGATCGCGATGGGACTGGTGTTCCCGGCGCTGCTGCTCCAGGACGCCTGGCGGCAGGTGTTCTTCGCCGAGGGCCGGCCGGCGGCCGCCGCCGCCAACGACGGAATCTGGGCGATCGTCCAGTTCGGGGCCATCCTCCTGCTGATCGTCCGCGATGTGTCGACCTCGTGGGCGATGCTGCTGGCCTGGGGCGGTGCGGCGGCCNTCGCGGCCATCCTCGGGATCTATCAGGCCGGCTTCCGGCCCGCGACGAACCAGGTCCGGTCCTGGATCGTCGAGCATCGCGACATCAACGGCTACATGAGCGCGGAGTACCTCACCGTCCAGGGCGCCCAGCAGGCCTCGACGCTGCTGCTCGGCACCCTGGGGGCGATCGACCTCGTCGGCGCGCTGCGCGGCGTGCAGACCCTGCTCGGACCGACGACGATCCTCGCCGTCGGGATCGTGAGCTGGGCCGTCCCGGAGTTCTCCCGTCGTAAGGACATGTCGGCCGGGGCGCGGCTGCGCGCGGCCTACGCCCTGTCGGGAGTGATCGTCGCCGTCGGCGTGGTCTGGGGAACGATCTTCCTGTTCCTACCGACGAGCATCGGCCACTCCCTGCTCGGCGACACCTGGGGGCAGACCCATCATCTGCTGGCACTGTCGATCGTGCAGCAGACGGGGCCGGCGGCGACGGTGGGGCCGGCGTGCATGCTCTACGCGATGGGGCAGGCCAAACTCACCTTCCGCGCCAATGCCATCCTGGCCCCGCAGCTCCTGCTCTACCCGATCATCGGGCTGGAGCTCGGCGGCGCGTCCGGGGCGGTCATCGGCTACATCGCGGCGTTCTGGATCACGGTGCCGTTCTGGTTCCTGCTGGTCCGCCGGGTCGCCCGCGAGATGGAACAGGACGGCGCCCCGAGCATCGCCACTGCGGAGCCAGCCGATGCGGCTCCGGCCGGATCGGAACCGGCCGAATCGAACGAGCCCGGATGAGCCACATCGTGTCCGGCCCCACCAAGGGGGGTCAGGAAAATCTTCCGATCACGACCGGTCCGCCGGGGGGCGGCGACCATATAGGTAGGATCTCGACCGGCGTCGAGACCGTTCCGGTGAATGCCGCCTGGACCCGGGCCAGGCGGGGGGGTTGAGATGATTCTGCGCATCCTGTATCGATCCGTTGGTTCGGAGAACGCGAAGAACCGACCGGCGTTCTACAGCAAGCGGCTGGCGCTCGCGTCCCTCCTGCGCGCCGTCGAGAAAGTCGAGATCCCGACGAGGATCGTCTTCGTCAACGACGGTCCGATGCCGGCGGATCGTCTTTCGATGATGGCGGAGGCCGGCGAGGTCGTCCCGGTCACGTGCGGCAGTAATCGCGCGTCGTATCGCCACGTCCTACGCATGCCCAGGCTTCGCCGCTGGGCCGCCGACGATCTCGTCTGGCTCGCGGAAGACGACTATCTGTACACGGAGAACTCGCTCTCCGCGCTGGTCTCCGCCGCCACCGCCCGCCCGGACGTCGAATACTTCACCCTGTACGGCACGTCGCGGCTGGCCGCCACCTCCACCCGGCGACGCCCGCAGGTCACCGACGACGGCAGCATCCACGAGCACGCCCCGATGATCGAGGGGGTGACCTGGGCTCGCACCGCCACCACGACCAGCACCTTCGGTCTGCGCGTCGGCACCCTCGTCGAGGACGAGCTGCTGCTGCGCTCGATCCCCTTCGTCGGTGGCGCCTTCGACCGCGCGACCTGCCTGACGCTGCAGGGTTTCCAGCCCTTCCGGCTGCCGGAACTGGGCGGTGAACCACCGTTGGTGGCGCCCTCGACGGCCGCCGCGCGGATCGCCCGCCGGGCGGCGCTGACCGGGCTGCGGGCCACCCTGAACGCGGTGGCGCTGGCCCGACCCGAGCGGCGGCGGCGGACCCTGCTCGTCCCCGCGCCCTCCCTGGCCACGCACATGGAGCTGGGTGCCGCACTCGTCCCCGGCCACGACTGGCCCGTGGAGGCCGACGGCGTCCGGGCCTGGCTGGAGTCCCGCAGCGCGAACCCGGTGGAGCCGACGACGGAGCCGAGCCCGGCGCAGCCGACCCAAGCGCAGCCGACCCAGCCGCAGCCGGCCCACGCGCAGCCGGCCCAAGCGCGGGCAGCCCACACGCGGGCGACCTCCTCGGTGGGTGCGAGGCCCAGCACTGCAGCGGCGAGCGAGAGAGCGACCGCCGCCGGAGGGCTGGCGCCGACCGCCACAGCGGGTGGGCCGGCCGCGGGCACGACCGCGCCGGGCGTCCTGGTGTCCGGCACCGCCCCGCGGTCCGTTCCCATGGGCGGCGCGGCCACGTCCGCGTCGCCGACCGCCGGGCTGTCGCCGCTGGCGGCGGCCGATCAGTCGTCCGCACCGGGCGCCGGCGTGACCTCGCCCACCGCGGCGCCGGTCCTCCGCAGGCCCTCCGTAGCGTGAGAGTGCGACGCCGGTCGCGATTGGTCTCGCTGTCGCTGCTGCTGGTCTCCGTACTGCTGACCGCCGGGCTCGCGGCGTGCTCCGGTTCGTCGAAACCCGCACCCGGCCCCGTCGGGGTGCACTGGGTGTCCGGCGCCAACGGCAACTATCCCGCCGACGTCAACGCCTGGGGAGCGTTCACCGGCCGCCAGGTCGGGCTCGCGATCGTCTTCACCGAGCGCAAGGACTGGTACAACATGGTCTCGGCGGACTGGCCGACAGCGGCCTTCACCCGGGACAAGTTCCCGGGTGAGCTGTCGATCGCGCAGCCGCCGTTCCCCCGCGACGGCAACGAGGGGACCTGTGCGAGCGGCGCCTACGACAACTACTGGCGAACGTTCGGCGCGACGCTGACGAAGTTCGGCCGCGCGGACGCCTACATCCGGCTCGGCTGGGAGTTCAACGGCGATTACATGTACTGGCACGTGCGCAATGTCGAGACCTGGAAGGCGTGCTTTCGTCGGACCGTGACCGCGCTGCGCTCGACCGCGCCGGCCGTGAAGATCGACTGGAACATGAACGCCCACACCGACAAGCTGCCCGGGAGCGGGCGGGACGTGTGGGACGCCTATCCCGGCGACCAGTACGTCGACGTCGTCAGCATCGACTCCTACGATTTCTTCCCCACGTCGGTCAGCGAGAAGAGCTGGAACCGCCAGTGCCACCAGCGGTCCGGACTGTGCACGGTGATCAAGTTCGCCCATGATCACGGCAAGAAGTTCGCCGTCCCAGAGTGGGGGGTGGTCCGGTCGGAGGGCGGCGGCGGCGACAACCCCTTCTACGTCCAGAAGATGTATGAGACGTTCGCCGCCAATGCCGCAAATCTGGCCTACGAGGCGTACTACAACAACTCCGAGGCGAAGAACGTCCGTTCGTCGCTCTACCAGCCGGATCTGAACCCCACGTCGTCGAAACGCTATCTGAAGCTGTTTGGCCCCGCCTCGCCCGGCACCGGCTGACCACGCAGCTCGCCGCACTGCCCCCGGTGCGGCCGAGGTCCTCGGCGACCCGGGCCACCACCAGGTACTCCTGCACCGAGGCGGGGACGAAGGAGAACCGGTCGTCGTCCCCGCGGACGAGCAGGCTGTCCGAGCCGGCGGGCACAGCCGATCGCCGGTCCGCCCGGACCTGCACGCCTTACTCGGCGGCGGTGAGCAGGGCTCGGATGCGCTCGGGGCCGACCGCCAGCAGCAGGGTGGGCAGGCGCGGGCCGGTGTCGCGGCCGACCAGCAGCCGGTAGATCAGGACGAAGAACGCGCGCTGGGCCTGCTTGAGCTCGGCGGTGGCCGGTGCGTCGGCGGGCAGCCCGCGCAGCAGCTTGGGCACGGCGTAGGTCAGTGTGGTGAGCCCGTCCAGCGACCAGTCCTCCTCGAGGCCGTCGACGAGGATGGCGAGGGCCTTGGTCTCGTCGGCGCTCAAGCCCGCCAGCGCCGCCCGGTCCGGCTCGGTCCGCACGATGGTGCGCTGCTCGGCGGGCACGTGCTCGCCGGTCCAGGCCCGGGCACAGCCCAGCCGCGGCTGGAGGTCGTCGAGCGTGAACGGTGCCTGCCCCGTGCCGTCGGCGCCGCTCTCGCCGGGCGCGTCGCTGCCGCGGGCCTGGCGCAGGATCCGCAGGATCTGGGTCGGGTCGTCGGCGGTGATGTCGCAGATCGACGACAGCAGCCGGAAGGGGAACACGGTGCGCGGCGCGTCGACCGGGCCGCCCTCGACGGTCCCCCGCGAGCGCGCCACCACGGTGTCCTCCGCGGGTTCGGCCGTGCCGTCGCCGACGCGGCGGTTCAGCGCGTCCCACTCGTCGTAGACGCGCAGCACCTCCGCCCCGAAGTCGACGGTGATGGCCTGGTTCGGTCGGCGCCGGGCATAGATCCAGCGCACGATCGCCGGCTCCAGGATGTGCAGGGCGTCCGCGGGGGTGGGGGCCCCACCCGCCGATCCGGAGAGCTTGGCCCGCCCGCGGACCCCGACGAAGGAGTACGGCAGGTACACCGGCGGCTCGCCGCCGAACACCTCGCGGACGATGCTGCCGCCGACGGTGAAGCTCGACCCGGGCGAGGAGTGGTCCACCCCGCCGGCCTCGAAGGCGACGTTCTCGAAGGCCCAGCGCATCGGCCAGTCGACCTTCCACACCAGCTTGCCGTTCGCCGGCCCCCGCACGTCGAACCGGCCGTGGTTGCCGCAGGCGGAGCAGGAATAGTCGCCCTGGCCGGCCACCGGATCGAAGAACGCCACCACCGTCGTGTCGCGACCGCAGACCTCGCAGTAGGGCCGGAACGGGAAGTAGGCCGACGCCGACGCCGAGCCCTCGTCGTCGGCAGCCCCCTCGTCGGCGGCGACGTCGACGTCCGCCGGGGGGACGTCGTCGGCCCCGCCCGGCGCCGCCGCTCCCCGCCGCCCGCCGCGCCCGGCCCGGCCGCCGGGACCGGAACCGCCGGAACCGGAACCACCCGCCCCGGAACCATCCGGCCCGGAGCCGGCGGGTGCCGCGGTGGGCGATGGTTGCAGCGTGCGGTAGCGGCCGAGGATGCCGTCGATGGTGGGGGCGGCGGCGATCGCCCGGGCGATGCCGTCCGCGTAGGCACCCGAGCGGTACATCTCGGTCTGGCTGATCTCGCGCACCTCGATGCCGAGGCGACACAACGCGTCCCGGAACGGCGCCTTGAACCGCTCCGCCCAGCTCGGAAACTCGCCCCACGGATCGGGGACGGCCGTCAGCGGCCGGCCGACGTGTTCGGCGAAGTCGGCGGGCACCCCGGCGGGCACCTTGCGGAGCCGGTCGTAGTCGTCCCAGGACAGGATGTGCTCACAGGGCACTCCGCGAGCACGAATCTCCTCGGCGACGAGATGCGGGACGAGGATCTCCCGCAGGTTGCCGAGGTGAATGGGCCCCGACGGGCTGATCCCCGACGCGCAGACGACCTTCCCGCCCCCCGGGCGCCGCTGCGCCCGCTCGATCGCTTCGTCCGCGGCCCTGGTCATCCAGTCCCGGCGATCAACCACAGTCCCACCACATCCCGACGTCGAACCCTTGACAACAACCCTAACGGTCTCGCGCCGAGCCCCCGCCCCGGCGGCCTGCTCACCGTGCGCGGTGTTCGCGGGGGCTGACGCCGTAGTGGCGGCGGAAGGCGGTGCTCAGGGCGAAGGGGCTGCCGTAGCCGACCCGGCGGGCCACCGATCCGACGGAGGCGTCCGGTTCGCGTAGCAGGTCGGCGGCCAGTGCCAGGCGCCAGCCGGTGAGGTAGGCGATCGGGGGCTCGCCGACGAGATCGGTGAACCGGCGGGCGAAGGCGGCCCGGGAGGCTCCGCAGGCGGCGGCAAGCTCCGCGACCGTCCACGGGTGTTGGGGCGTGTGGTGCACCAGGCGCAGCGCCGGGCCCACGACCGGGTCGTCGTTCGCCCGCCACCACGCGGGGGCAGCCGCCTCGGCCCGGGCGAACCAGGTGCGCACGACCGCGACGACGAGCAGATCCAGCAGCCGGTCCAGCACGATCTCCTGACCGGGATCGTCCCGGCCGACCTCGCGGGCGAGCAGATCCACGAGCGGGGAGTCCCAGTCGCCGGCCCGGACCACGGCGAGCGCCGGCAGCGCGGTGAGCAGCCGACGGCTGACCTCGGTGCGCAACTGGTAAACGCCGGCCACCAGCTCGGCCGCGCCGTCGCGGCTGTTACCCCAGGCGCGCAGCCCGAGTTTCATCGACAGGTCGAGGCTCTCCCCGGACGGGGTGGTGCAGACCTGGCCGGGATGGATGACGATCTGGGCCGGGGTCGCCGGGTCGTCGGCCACTCGATACGGCTCGGGCCCGCGGATGACGATGACGTCCCCGGCGGTCAGGCGCACGGCGGGCCGGTCGTCGGGGACCACCCACGCGTGCCCGCGCACGATCGCGACGATGGCCAGCGGGGCCTCGTCCTGGATGCGTAGCGACCAGGGCGGGCTCATGGTCAGGCGCAGCAGGAAGGCACCGTGCGCCCGGGGGCCGTCCAGTAACCCGGCGATCGCGTCCATGCGGGAGATCGTAACGGCGGCCCAGCCCTCACCACACCGGATGGATGGACGCTCGCGTATGCAGACGAGCGTCCGGGCCATGGCTCGTCCCGATCGCGCGCATTTCACTGGATCACGACAGCTTCCGGCCCGGCCAGACAGGACGGCGCACATGACCTCCAGGGTTCTGCCCACGCTCACGCTGATCACCGCCGTCGGGGCGGCGGTCGTGGGCGGGGTGCTCTTCGCCTTCTCCGCCTTCGTGATGACCGCGCTGCGCCGGCTGCCNCCCGACCAGGGGCTCGCCGCGATGCAGAGCGTCAACCGCGAGGCCCCGACGGCCGCCTTCATGCTGGTCATGTTCGGTACCGCCGCCACCTGCGTCGTGCTCGGCGTCGCGTCGGTGCGTGATCCGCACGAGCCGGGGGCCTGGTACCGCCTGGCCGGGGCCGCGCTCTACCTGCTCGGGGTGCTGCTCACGATCGCCTACCACGTGCCCCACAACGACGCCCTCGCCCGGGTGGACCCGACCACCGCCGGCGCGGCCGACTCCTGGCTGCGCTACGCGGGCGACTGGACGGCCTGGAACCACGTCCGGACGCTGCTCTCGGTCGCCGGCGCGGTCGTCCTCGTCGCCGCGGTGCGAGTAGGCGACCGGGCCGCGGCGGCGCTCCCGGCTCCGACCGGATGAGCAACGAGGCCGGCGCGGCGGAACCGGCCCCACGGGAGGCAGCGCCATCCCGCCTGTCAGACGGCGCCGCCGTGGGGGCGGGCGAAGGCGGTGCGGTAGGCGGTCGGGGTGAGCCCGGTGCGGCGCAGCAGGTGCTGACGCAGCGAGTCCGCCGAGCCCAGCCCGCTGCGCCGGGCGACATGATCCATCGTCAGGTCGGTGGTCTCCAGCAGCTCGCGGGCCCGCTCGATGCGCTGGTGCAGCAGCCACTGCAGCGGGCTGAGGCCCGTCTGGGCCCGGAAGCGCCGCCCGAGCGTCCGCTCACTGACGTGCGCGTGCGCGGCGAGGTCGGCGAGGGTGAGCGGCTCGTCGAGGCGCGCCAGCGCCCAGTCCCGGGTGCGGACCAGGCCGCTGCCGTCCGGGCCGGGCAGCGGCGTCGGGAGGCGCTGGTTCTGGTCGCCGGCGCGCGCGGGGGCCGCCACCGCGAGGCGGGCCGCCGCGTTCGCGACCGCGCTGCCGTAGTCGCTGCGCACCAGGTGCAGGCACAGGTCGATGCCCGCGGCGAGCCCGGCCGAGGTCACGATCTGGCCGTCCTCGACGAACAGCACGTCCGCGCGGACGTCGACGGCGGGGAAGCGGCTGCTCAACGCCCCGGCCTGCACCCAGTACGTGGTCGCCTGCCGGCCGTCGAGCAGGCCGGCCTGGGCCAGGACGAACGCGCCGGTGCAGATCGAGGCGATCCGGCGGCCGGCGGCCGCCGCCGCCCGCAGCGCGGCCAGCACCCGCGCATCGGCGTCGACCCGGGCACCGGTGCCGGTGACGATGACAGTGTCCGCGCAGGCGACGGCGTCGAGCCCCCGGCTGACGGTGAGGCCCATCCCGCCGCCGTCCCCTTCGACGGCGACCGGCCCGGGGTCGGCCGCGCAGACGACCACCTCGTAGCCGGGCCGGTCGGCGACGAACGTGGCGCCGAGGACGAGCTGGGGGATGGACAGGTCGAACATCGTCACCGGCGGCACGGCGATCACCGCGACCCGGTGCGGCGGGCCGGACGGGCCAGACGAGCCGGGGGNACCGGGGGNGGTGATCGCCGCGGGCATGGTTCCCATCATCACCGCGGCAGCGCGGCCCGATCCGATCATGGCGGAAACCTCCGGACATCTGGCGTCCGAAGGGCTGCCGCGGGTGCGCGGGCCCGACGAGGGTGATCNGGACGAGCCCGGTCCGCACCGGGACGCCCACCCACGAGGAGCAAGTAATGAGCCTGCACGTGATCGTCGGGGCCGGCGCGACCGGCATCGCCACCGCCCACCTCCTCGCCGACGCCGGGGATCAGGTCAGGCTGGTCACCCGCAGTGGCCGCGGCCCCCGCCGTCCGGGGATCGAGCTGGTGGCGGCCGACGCCACCGACGCCGACCGGCTGACCGAGCTGACCACCGGCGCGCGAACCCTGTTCGGCTGCGCCGCACCCGCCTACGACCGGTGGCCGGCGCTGTTCCCGCCGCTGGCCGCCGCGCTGCTGGCAGCCGCCGAGCGCACCGGCGCCGGCTACGTCATGCTCGGCAACACCTACGGCTACGGCCCGGTCGACGGGCCGATCACCGAGGACCGGCCGCTGGCCCCGATCACGGTCAAGGGGCGGGTGCGGGCCGCGATGTGGCACGACGCTCTGGCCGCCCACCACGCCGGCCGGGTCCGGGCGACCGAGGTGCGCGCGGCGGACTTCCTCGGCGCAGGCGCCTACTCGCTCTACAACCTGCTGGTCGCGCCGAAGATCCTCGCTGGCGCGCCCGCCGCCTTCCCGGGGGACCTCGACGCCGCCCACAGCTGGGCCTACGTCGGCGAGGTCGCCCGCGCCCTCGTCGCGATCAGCCGGGATGACCGCGCCTGGGGCCGGAGCTGGCACGCGCCGAGCGTGCCGCTCTCGGTGCGTGAGCTGTCCCGGCGGCTCGTGGCCGCCAGCGCCCCCGACACCGCCGATACCGCCGACACCGCCGACACCGCCGAGGCGCGGGAGCCGGAGCTGGTCCGGCTGACCGCGGCGGAACTCGCCGCAGCCGGCGCCGCCGACCCCGTGACCGCCGAGGTGGTGGAGATGCTCTACCTGTACGAGCGGCCCTGCGTACTCGACTCGACCAGTACCGAACAGACGTTCGCGCTGCCCCCGGGCAGCCTCGACGTCGCGCTGGCCGAAACCGCCGCCGCGGACCCCGGCAACGGTCGCGCCGGCCTCCGCGGCGAAGGGCGGACGGTCCGGTGACCAGGGTTCCGCGCGGGCGGTACGGCCGCCGGGCGTAGCATGGTCGTTGACCGGGTGTACCGCGAGCGTCGACCAGCAGGCCGACCCAGCCACCGGTCGCAGCCATCCGATGGTCATCGTCATCGGAGTGAGGCGGCCGTCATGACGACGAGCCCGCATGTCCCTCTCACCGACCGCGCCGACATCGCTCGGTTCGATGACGACGGTGGCGCTCCGTCCCGGTTCACGACCTCGCATCCCGCGACGCCTCCGGCCGCGGCATCGCCCGCCAAGCCGGGCGGCGCAGACGTCGGGGATGGTGCGGCCGCGGCCGCGGCCCGCCTGACGTTGTCCCCGGACCGCGGCGAGGGTTCCTTTGACGGCGGCTGGTGGCCGCGGACGATGCGGCTCACCGACGAGCTGCCCGGCCTTCTCACCGCGCTGGCGGGCGCCGACGAAAGCGTCCGCCGGGTCTGCGTGAACGGCGACGCCTGGACGGCGATTCCCAGCCTGGCCGGTGGGTCCGGGCTGCCCCTGGTCCGGGTGGACTGGTTTCGAACCCTCGATCGGCGGGTGGTCACCGCGGGCAGCGACGGGGGCAGGCCCAGGCTGCGACTGCTCGTGATCCCGCCCGAGACCGCAGCCGGGCCGGCCCGGGTGCTGCTGCGCGCGGTCGCGGCCGGCGCGTTGACCGGTTCGCCCGGCGAGATCCTGCGGCAGGCCGGCGCCGAGGCCTCGACAGAGCACGGCGGGCCGATCAGCGCCGCGGTGCCGGAGTTGTCTCCGGCGCCCTCGGTGTCGCCCTGACCATGGGCGGGACGGCCAGGACGGCCAGGACGGGCGGGACGGCCAGGACGAGCGAGACAGGCGACATGGGCGTCCTTGCCGGCCGTGAGTGGCCCAGGCCGGCTGGCGGCGACGATCGGGGCCGGGTCGTCACCTGCGACCTGGCCTTCGACGTCCAGGAGCCCGCCGACATCGCGGTGCAGATCGCCCCCGCCGAGCGCGGCGGCCGCATGCACGCCGAACGCCTGGAGCTGGCGATCGACGGAGCCCCCCTCGCCCCGCCGGTCGAGCTGGCCGCGCCGCACGGCGGGCGCATCCACCTGCTACGAGTGCCCCGCGGACTGTTCGCGGCGTCCTACCGGGCGGACCTCGACAGTCCGCGCCCCCGTCCCGGCCCGCACCCAACCGGAGTGGCGGGCGACGAGCCCCTCGACCTGCAACGGCTGACCTACCTGCGCCCGAGCCGCTACTGCCCGTCGGACCATGTCGTCGGGCTCGCCGTGGCCGAGTTCGGCGCCCTGCCCCAGGGCCGGCCCCGGGTCGACGCCGTCGTGGACTGGATCCACCACCGGATCGGCTATGTCGCCGGCGCCAGCACGGTCCACGACACCGCCGAGGACACCCTGCTGACCGGGCAGGGAGTGTGCCGCGACTTCGCCCACCTGGGCGTCACCCTCTGTCGAGCGCTGGGGATACCCGCCAGGTTCACCGCGGTCTATGCACCCGGGCTGACTCCGATGGACTTTCACGCCGTCTTCGAGGCCTGGACCGACGGCACCTGGCACGTCCACGACCCGACCCGGCGGGTTCCGCGTGACGGGCTGGTCCGGATCGCGACCGGCCGGGACGCCGCCGACACCGCGTTCGCCGCGGTCCTGGGCGGCATCGCCACCCTGCGGTCGGTCGAGGTCACCGCCACGGTGACCGGACTCCTGCCGGCCGACGACCACCGGGCCGAGGCCGTCCTCGCCTGATCCCCGCGGCCCGCGGCCCGACCTGTGCACGACCCGAAGGAATGGAAGGCCGCCATGAGTGACACCGACCCCGCCCGCCTGGACGAGATCGCATTCCATCTGCTCACCGCGCAGCGGGCCAGCCGTGGCATCCGCCGCCTCGCCAACGCCGCCGTCGAGATCGGCGAACCGGTGGACGCGGCAGGCGTCAGCGCGGTCCTCGCCGAGTTCCGTGCGGCCTACCGCGACGTGCACGCGGTCCTCGCCAGCGGCAACGCCGAGGACATCGTGTACCTTGCCGCCCAGCTCGATCGAACCTGATCGGGCCCGACCGGCTGGGCCGCCCCGGCGACGCGTTGCCCGCGCCGGGGCGGCGCAGAACGACCGCTCACCGGCCGGACGCCGGTGAGCGGGGCCCACGCGGTGCTACGCCAGGGTGGCGTCGAGGTCCTTGCGGATCTCCTCGGGGGTGACCGTCGGCTCGTAGCGGCGCACGACGTTGCCCTCGCCGTCGACGAGGAACTTGGTGAAGTTCCACTTGACCTCGTCGGTGCCGATCGCCTCGGGCCGGGTCTTCGAGACGTGCTCGTAGAGGAAGCCGGACTCGGGCCCGAAGTCCCCGGGCGCCTCGGTGCGCAGGTACTTGAACAGCGGCGCGGCGCCGTCGCCGTTCACCTCGACCTTGCTCAGCACCGGGAAGGTGACGTTGTAGTTGGTCGAGCAGAAGTTCTGGATCTCCTCGTCGGTGCCCGGCTCCTGGCCACCGAACTGGTTGCACGGGAAGCCAAGGATCTCCAGGCCGCGGCCGTGCAGCTCCTGGTAGAGCGACTCGAGCCCCTCGTACTGCGGCGTCAGGCCGCACTTGCTGGCAACATTGACGATCAGGAGCGTCTGGCCGGCGTAGTCGCCCAGCGAGCGGCTGCTGCCGTCGGGGGTGTCGACGGTGAAATCGTGGACAGTCATGATCAACCTGACTCTCGTGACGGGTGATCCCGATCCTCACGGCCGATGGTTCGGCCGCTGAACAATCCTGACGCTACTCCGCCCCATGCCTTTATGTCACCATGTCGGGTGCATAATCGTGCGCCGATTCGGAGGGGAGCGGCCGTCTGGGATGCTCGGGTGGTCCGACGGCAGCGACCGATGGCGACGAACGAACAGGAACGCCCGACATGAGCATCGAACCCGACCTGCTGAAGATCCTTGCCTGCCCGGTCGACAAGGGGCCGCTGGAACTGGTCGACGGCTGGCTGGTCAACCCGCGGCTCGGCCACCGCTACGAGATCCGCGACGAGGTCCCGATCCTGCTACGGCCGGACCACGTCGACCCCGCGGTGGCCCGCGCCCAGCGCTGACCCGCACCAGACACAACAGCGGGGCCCGAGGAAGATTCCTCGGGCCCCGCTGTCACGTACGCGGCAGGGTCGCTTACTCCCGACCGAACTGCTCCCGCAGGCGACGCAGTGCTTCCTCGTCGATGGCGGACGCAGGCTGGTCGGACTGGGAGGAGGCGGTGTAGGAGGAGGGAGCGGCCGCCGCGGCGTCCGCCTCCTGCGCGGCCCGGATCTGGACCTGGTGCGCCTCGAAGCGGGACTGGGCCTCGGCGTACTGCCGCTCCCATTCCGCCTGCTGCTCCTCGTAGCCTTCCAGCCACTCCCCGGTCTCCGGGTCGAAGCCCTCGGGGTAGACGTAATTGCCCTGCTCGTCGTACTTGGCTTCCATGCCGTACTGGCTCGGGTCGAACGCCTCGCCGTCGACGGCCAGCCCCGACGCCTCGTTCGCCTGCTTGAGCGACAGGCTGATCCGGCGCCGGTCGAGGTCGATGTCGATCACCTTGACCAGGATCTCGTCACCGACGTTGACGACCTGCTCCGGAATCTCCACGTGCCGCTCGGCGAGCTCGGAGATGTGGACCAGACCCTCGATGCCCTCGTCCACCCGGACGAACGCGCCGAACGGCACCAGCTTCGTGACCCGGCCGGGAACGACCTGGCCGATCGCGTGGGTGCGGGCGAACTGACGCCACGGGTCTTCCTGCGTCGCCTTCAGCGACAGCGAGACCCGCTCGCGGTCCAGGTCGACGTCGAGAACCTCGACGGTGACCTCCTGGCCGACCTCGACCACCTCGGACGGGTGATCGATGTGCTTCCAGGACAGCTCCGAGACGTGCACCAGCCCGTCGACGCCACCGAGGTCCACGAAGGCACCGAAGTTGACGATCGAGCTGACGACGCCCTTACGGATCTGACCCTTGGCCAGTTGGGCGAGGAACTCGGAGCGGACCTCACTCTGGGTCTGCTCCAGCCATGCCCGCCGCGAGAGCACAACGTTGTTACGGTTCTTGTCGAGCTCGATGATCTTAGCTTCGAGCTCACGCCCCACGTAGGGCTGCAGGTCGCGGACTCGGCGCATCTCCACGAGGGAAGCCGGCAGGAAGCCACGGAGGCCGATGTCGAGGATGAGACCACCCTTGACAACCTCGATGACGGTGCCGGTGACGACGCCGTCCTCGTCCTTGAGCTTCTCGATCGTGCCCCAGGCGCGCTCGTACTGGGCGCGCTTCTTGGACAGGATCAGACGGCCTTCTTTGTCCTCCTTCTGGAGGACAAGGGCCTCGACGTGGTCGCCGACACTCACGACCTCGTGCGGGTCGACATCGTGCTTGATCGACAGCTCTCGGGACGGGATCACGCCCTCGGTCTTGTACCCGATGTCGAGCAGAACCTCGTCGCGATCGACCTTGACGATGATGCCGTCGACGATGTCCCCATCGTTGAAGAACTTGATCGTCTTGTCGACTGCCGCGAGGAAGTCTTCGGCCGAGCCGATGTCGTTGACCGCTACCTGTGGTGTGGTCGGGCTCTGCGCGGTGGTCACGGTCTCCACGGGTCGTACGTCGGTGGTGCTCGTCAAGGGGTCGGCTCCGACTAGGGGTGGTCGTCCGCGCGAGGGCCGGATCGAACCGCCGGGACCGAGGGACAGAGACAACGCCAGAAAACGAAGAAACTGTCAGAACCGATAGCGACGCTCGAGTGGATCCGCTCGGTCTGAGACCCACGGACCCTCGTGCACAGACCCAAGTCTAGGGATGGGTGTCCGGAGTGGTCAACGGGAGCCGGCGTACGGACGCTTCCGAGCTGGCACTGCGGTCACGCTACGCAGACAGAAGCCGTCCATATGTAGCTATGTGCTGCCGCCCCGCCACGCTCGCGCGACGCTGGCCACGGCCAGCCCGTCCGCCGTCCGCGCGGCGAGCCGATCTCCGCCGCCCCCGCTCCCCCCGGACGGGCGCACACAGCACGGTGAGATCAAAGGAAAAATCATCATCAAACCGACATATTGGGCGATCGGTCGGGAAGGTCGTGCGGAGGCGGAAAGTGCGCGGGTACCCTCCCGGACGCGAGGTGCCGGGACGGAGGACCACCACAGCCTGGTAGGCGGGGCGCCCGCGCCGGGCAGAGGGCAGCCGCGATCGGCGGCGGCCGGCGGCCACGATCGGCGGCCGGCGGCCACGATCGGCGGCGCGTCAGGAAGGCGGGTGCCAGGTCGGGCGACTGATCAGGCTCGGCCGGCCGGCCCGCGCTCGGCGCCACCCGACTCCGGGCGCCCGCCCGGGCCGATCCACTCCAGCCCGTCGAGGCCGGGCCCCGACGGGCTGTCGGTACTGGGCCGTGACGGCCGGTCAGGATCGGGCCGAGGCGGCCGGTCGGGACTGGGCCGGGCCGGGTCAGGCCGGGCCGGGTCAGGCCGGGCCGGGTCAGGCCGGGCCGGCCGGTCCGCGCCGGACGCGACGCCGGGCTGTCCACGCCAGGCCCGCGGCACCCAGCCCTCCGCGGCCTTCCGCGCGTCGGCCTCCGTCGCGCCCGCCCCCGCCGGCCGCTGCCGGCCGCCCGGCCGGGCGGCCGACCCGGTCAGCAGTGGCACCGTCGGGCTATCCCCGGGCACGCCGGCGACCGCGACCGCCGCCCGGGCCCCCGGCACCACCCCCGGGAACACGCCGATCGGGCCCTGCGGCTGCGCACCTCCGCCGCCGGGCGCGGTGCCCGCGCCCGGCCCCACCCGCCCGCGGCGGCGTGCCACCCAGGCGTCCGCGCGCCGGGCCCAGCCGTGGGAAAGGCGGATGCAGGGCCGCTCGATGAGGTGGTGCGTCGCGGTGGCGACGGCCACCGTCAGCACGACGACGATCGCCAGGAACGGCGCATAGGGGATCTTCCACAGCCGCCAGCCGCTGTGCTCCAGCACGAGGTCGATGACGGTGGAGTGCCACAGGTAGATGCCGTACGAGATCGCGCCGAGGAACGCCAGCGGCCGGCTGGCCAGCAACGGCCGCACCGCACCACGGTCCTGGCGCCCGAAGACCGCTGGCAGCAGCAGGAAGAACCCGAACAGCCCGTACAGCAGGTGCCGGTTCATGTCCTGAGCCCGGTCGGGATCGAAGATCGGCACCAGCGGCAGACCGGCGTGCCTGCTCGCCACCCAGTAGATCAACGCCGCCACGGCCCAGCAGGCCGTTCCCGAGCCGGGCAGGCCCGCCCAGCGGGGCTGGCGGCCGAGCTGGGCGTACCGGGCGGAGACCACGGCGAGCGCCATCCCCATGGCGAACAGGTCCCACCAGACGGGCAGCCAGGCGTTCCAGCCGGACATCCAGGCCTGCCTGCTCGGGATGACCAGGAAGTGGATGACCTTCGCGGCCAGGAAGGTCACCGCCAACGCGGCCAGCTCCACCCGGACCTGGGCCTCGGGCGAGCGGCGGCGCCGGCCGAGCAGCCAGGCGTAGACGGGCACGGCGAGGTAGAACGCGACCTCGATATCGAGCGTCCAGGCCTGGGTGAGGCCCTGGATGGCCCAGTGATCCTGGTAGCCCTGCAGGAAGAACGCGGTCTGGAAGATCCCGGCGAGCCCGTGCACGCCGACCCGGTCGTCGCTGACCACGTTGAGGGTGACGGCGAGCGCCACCCAGTAGAGGGGGACGATCCGCATGAACCGCCGCACCAGGTAACCCGGTGCGGCGGCGGCGGGAACGCCCGCGAGCCGGGCCGCGACGAACGGGCGGTAGAGCAGAAATCCCGAGATCAGGAAGAACACCGCAACCCCGGCCTCACCGCGCGCGGTGTAGGGACCGAACCCGCTGCTGGTGGTGAACCCCGCCGGGAACGACGTGTGCACCACGACGACGAGCAGCGCCGCGATCGCGCGCAGACCGTCGAAGCCCGGAAAGACGACCTTGGGCGGGCGGGTGCCGAGGGGACGGCGCGGATCGGGGATCGAGGCGGAATCGGTGGGCGCGTCGGTGACGACGGCATCCGAACGGGGGCGGACAGGGCCGGTCACCGCGAGTTTGCCTCGAGATACGCAATGTCCGGCACGGTGAAAAACGTACCAGCACGGCGGATTATGGAGCTAGCACACCCCGCACATAACGGCTTTTTCCACCCACTGGCGTAGTCAGGTCGGGTAACCCTGGTCGGATTCGGATCGCACCGGTTGCCCACCCGGGATCCGCTTGGCCCGGGAACGCACCGGGCCGGCGAGCCGGCCGGCGGCGGCCGTGATCGCGACCGCGGCGAGCAGTACCACCGCAGGCTCGGCGGCGGCCCGGAAGCGGGTGGTGCCGTAGACCACCACCGTCGCCAGACTCAGCGTGATGGGCACCGCGAGCAGGGGCAGCAGCGGGGTCCGGCGGCGGCGCAGCACGACCACGCCGCCGAGCGCGGCCACTTCCAGCACCCACAGCGTCACCATCCCGACCCGGCTCAGGCTCAGCGGCCGCAGCTCGATCGTGTCGAGGCGGGCCTGCTGCCACGGGTGGTAGACGCCCCAGGTGCGGCCGAGGCGGGCGGCGGCCACCGTGGGCAGCCGGTCGGAATGGCCACGGATGTAGTCGTACGCGGCATGTCGGTAGAAGACATCGCGCTCGGAGCGTTCCTCGGGCGGCGGCGGGAGCGCCAGCACGCAGTCGAACGACCACCAGCCCAGATCGCGCCCGGAGTACGTCGCCGGGCAGTGGGTGACGGCCAGGGTGGAGCCGAGGCCGGTGGACAGGTACTCCGGCTCGTGGAACCGCGACAGGTTGTAGGCGGTCCACGGGGCGATGGCGGCCACGCTCGTCGTGGCCGCCACGGCCAGCAGTGCGGCGCGACGCCGCCAGGCCACGCCGCGGGCCATCGCGACGAGCGGCACGACGAGCACGAGGGCCAGTAGGGCCAGTTCGGCGCGCGCGAGCATCACCGCCGCCAGCGCCAGCCCGAGCCAGGCTGCCTCGGCGAACCCTCGACGGTCGGCGAAACGGCAGGCGGCGAGGATGATCCAGGCGCAGGTCAGAATGCCCGTCGTCTCGGACATCACCAGCGGGTCGTTGAGCCACATGCCGGGGTAGACGGCCGCGATCCCGCCGGCCACCAGCCCGGTGGCCGGACCGGCGACCCGGCGCCCGGCGAGGGCGACCAGCACGATCGCGCCGACCCCCAGCAGGCAGGAGAAAAGCTGGTGGGACAGGAAGCTGGTGAAGCCCAGCAACGACGGGACGGCCAGCAGAAGGCTGGTCAGCGGCGGGTGCTGGGCGTCGGCGACGTAGCGCCCGGCCAGGCGCAGCTCGTACGGGTCGGGCCAGCCGCGGCCGTCGGCGAACAGGTTCGCCGCCTCGTGGTAGTAGAACGGATCACCCTGGACCGCCACCGGGTGCAGCCAGTGGAACAGGTAGAACAGCCGGATCCCCAGGCCGATCAGGCAGATCGCCGCCAGCCCGGCGTACCAGCGTCGCGGTCGCCCGAGCCGGGCGCGCGCCGGCTCCCCGGCGGGCTCAGGCTCCACCGCCGACGCGGACTCCACCGCCGACGCGGACTCCACCGCCGACCCGGACTCCACCGCCGACCCGGACTCCACCGCCGACCCGGACTCCACCGCCGACGCGGACTCCCCAGCGGACGCGGACTCCCCAGCGGACGCGGGGGCCCCGGCAGGCGCGGGAGCCGGTTCGGGGACGCCCGGCGGTACCGGCGCCGCCCCCACCGTCCGTGGCTGCCCCGCCGTGGTCTCAGACACGCGCGGAAAGTACCAACATGCTGGTTTCGGGCAGACAACGCGTCCGGCATCAAGGCCACAAACATACCGCGCGTGCACGGCGTGACGCTGTTGCGATTAGCCTTGCCGCTCGGACGTCCTGATGCGATCGGGGTCGGCGAGCCGCGGTGGCGGACCCGATGCGGAGCCGCCGAGCCCGCACCGCGGCCGCCGCCCGGTTCCACGGCCCGATGGCGCCCCGGCGACGACGAGGAGGGACCAGGCTGACCAGCAACGACGCCGACACCGTCCCGCTGGCGTCCGGGGATCGACAGCGGCGGTCGTCCGCCGAGCAGCAGGCCGACACGACCCCGATCAGCACCCGCGCGGGCGGGCCGCATAGCCCGGGCGGGGGCCCGCAGCCCCGACGCTCGACAGCGGAGCGTGAGGGGCACTTTGGTGACGGTCGGCACGGTGCCGACCGCAGGCGCCGGGATCAGCCTCCTCGCCGCCACGAGCGGGCCGCGGCCGAGCGCCGGCCCGAGGCCCCAGCCCAGCGACCCGAGCCCCGCGTCCGCCGCGACGGGGCCCGCGCCCACCTCGCGACACCCCAGCGTCCGGCGACCGGCCGCGGGCCGGCGCGGCCACCGACCCGGCCCGAGGACGACCTCGACGCCACCGGCCCCGTGCTCGCCCCGCTGGGGCACCTGCCCGCCCTGGACGGGCTACGCGCGTTCGCCGTCATGGCCGTCATCGCCTACCACGCCGGCGTCTCGTGGATGCCCGGCGGCCTGCTCGGCGTGGACACCTTCTTCGTCCTCTCGGGCTTCCTGATCACCGGGTTGCTCATCACCGAGTACCGCAACACCCGGCGCATCGACCTGCGCAGCTTCTGGGTCCGCCGGTCCCGCCGGCTGATGCCGGCGCTGCTGGTCCTGCTGATCGGGGTGGCGGCGTACGCCCGGTGGATCGCCTCCCCCGGCGACGTCGGAACGCTGCGCCTGGACGCCCTGTCGACGCTGCTGTACGTGGCGAACTGGCGCTTCGCCCTGTCCGACCAGAGCTACTTCAACCACTTCTCGGCGCCCTCGCCGCTGCTGCACACCTGGTCGCTGTCGGTCGAGGAGCAGTTCTACGTCCTGTGGCCGCTGGTCGTGTTCCTGCTCATGCGGCACAGCGCCCGCACGGTGGACCGCTGGCGCCGCCAGCGCCAGAAGGCCCAGTCCCTCGCGCTGACGGTGGCCGTGCTCGGCGCGGAGGCGTCCGCGCTGGTCGGCCTGGCCCTGCTGCTGCTCGGCACTGATCCGTCCCGGATCTACTATGGCACCGACAGCCGCGCCCAGGCGCTGCTGGTCGGCGCCGCGCTGGCGGTGTGGCGGGGGCAGCGGACGCGGCCGATCTCGGCCCGGGCCCGGTCGGTCATGTCAGTCGTCGGCTGCCTGGCGGGCGTGACGATGATCGTCATTTGGACCACGGTGAGCGGGGAGAACCGCGCGCTCTACGCCGGCGGGTTCCTCGGCGTCGCCGTCGTCGTGATGCTGCTCGTCGCCTCGCTCGTGGAGGCACCCGAGGGGCCGGTGTCGAAGGTGCTCGCCCTGGCCCCGCTGACGTTCATCGGGCGGATCTCCTACGGCCTGTACCTGTGGCACTGGCCGGTGTTCCTCACCCTGACGGCCACCCGGACCGGCACCGACGGCGTGGTCCTGCTGCTGCTGCGGCTCGGCGTCACGCTGGCGATCACGCTCGCGTCGTTCCACCTCGTGGAGGACCCGATCCGCCGCCGCCGGATCCGGCTGCCGAACCCGCGGCTGACCGTGCCCGCCGCGTTCGGCGGGGTCCTCGCGGTGATCCTGGTCGCCACGGCGGGCACCTCGGCGTCGGTGCGCACCCCCGCCGAGCTGGAGGCGCTGGCCAAGCGGGCGGCCGCCTCCCCGCAGCCGACCGTCACCGTGCACCCCGGCAGCGGCGCGCCGATCAAGGTGCTGCTCGGCGGCGACTCGGTGGCGCTCACGCTGGGCTTCAGCGATTTCTCCAAGATGGCGGCCGCCCAGGGCATCGAGATCCACGACTTCTCCAAGCTCGGCTGCGGGGTCGCCCGCGGCATGCAGCGGCGCATCCTCGGCGAGGCCGGACCGACCACCGCCGGCTGCGACCAGTGGCCGCAGCGCTTCGCGCAGCGCGTCGACGAGGTCAATCCGGCGCTCGCGCTGCTGCTCGTCGGCCGCTGGGAGGTCACCGACCAGTTGCGCGACGGCCGTTGGACGCACATCGGCGACCCGGCGTTCGACGCCTACCTCGGCCGCGAGCTGGATCTTGCGATCACCACGCTCGGCGCCAAAGGCGCGAAAGTGGTACTTCTTACCACCCCGATCTTCAAGCCGACCGAGGCCCCGGACGGCAGCATCTACCCGGAGACGAAGGCCACGCGGGTCGAGCGCTTCAACGTGCTCCTACGCGAGGCCGCGGCCCGCCACCCCGGCACGAGCGTGATCGACATTACCTCCGTTCTCACACCGGGCAACAAGTACGTCGACGAGCTGGACGGCGTCCGGCTGCGCGACGACGACGGGGTGCACATCTCGAATGACGGCGCCCGACGCATCGGGACCGCGATCATTCCTCAGCTTCTTCGGATCGCCCGGGGGTCGGCGGCCGACGCCGCGGCCCCGCAGACCGTGGGAGCGGGACCCGGCTGACCGGCCCGGTTTACCTGACGCTAACCTTCCGCCCAGTACCGGGTGGTCTACAGGAGGATCGACGTGCCGCGTGCGCTGATTACCGGGATTACCGGTCAGGACGGGTTGTATCTGGGTGAGTTGTTGACCGCGAAGGGTTATGAGGTGTTCGGGTTGGTTCGGGGGCAGTCCAACCCGAAGGTGGCGGTGGTGGAGCGGGTGGTGCCGGGGGTGGTGTTGTTGGAGGGTGATCTGACGGATCTTTCGTCGTTGATCGGTGCGGTGGAGATCTCGCAGCCGGACGAGGTGTACAACCTGGGGGCGATCTCGTTCGTCGGACTGTCGTGGAAGCAGGCGGAGTTGACGGGGGAGACGACGGGGATGGGGGTGTTGCGGGTGTTGGAGGCGTTGCGGATCGCGGGTGGTAACGACATGTCGGGTGTGCGGTTCTATCAGGCGTCGTCGTCGGAGATGTTCGGAAAGGTGCGGGAGACGCCGCAGCGGGAGACGACGCCGTTTCATCCGCGGTCGCCGTATGGGGTGGCGAAGACGTTCGGGCATTATTTGACGGTGAATTATCGGGAGTCGTACGGGGCGTTTGCGTGTTCGGGGTTGTTGTTTAATCACGAGTCGCCGCGGCGGGGGATCGAGTTTGTGACGCGGAAGATCACGCGGGCGGTGGCGCGGATTTCGTTGGGGTTGCAGGACTCGTTGACGTTGGGGAATCTGGAGTCGCGGCGGGACTGGGGTTTTGCGGGGGATTATGTGGAGGCGATGTGGCGGATGTTGCAGCAGGACACTCCGGATGACTATGTGGTGGCGACGGGGGTGACGCATAGTATTCGGGAGTTGTTGGATGNGGCGTTCGGGCGGGTGGGGATTTCGGACTGGTCGGGGTTGGTGCAGCAGGATCCGCGGTTTTTCCGGCCGGCGGAGGTGGATGTGCTGGTGGGTGATCCGTCGAAGGCGCGCGAGGTGTTGGGGTGGACGCCGCGGGTCGGGTTCGAGGAGTTGATCGCGATGATGGTCGACGCCGACCTGGCTCTTGAGGTGGAATCAACAGGTAAGGCGTTGACGATCAGGTGAACGCCCTTCCCCGGACGAAACGCGCGGCCGGCCACCCCGCCGCGGGTGAACCGGCCACGCGCGGGTATTCCCCGGCGCGCGCCGGGGAGGACGCCTGCGTGTGTCGTCGGGGAGGACGCTGATGAACCGCAACGCCGTCCCGCCGGGGGACCTCTCGCCCACCGTCCGGCGCGCGGCGGCGCACCGGACGAGATCCGGTCCGACCGCCCCGGATCCCGCCTCGACCGGCCCGATGGTGGTACGGCCGGAGATGAACCGCCCGCCGACCACCGGGCCGCTCCCCCGCGGCTCCGGGTCCGCCACCATCAACTCGAGCACCACCGGACCCACCGCGGTGAGCCCGCTGTCGACGGGCCCGCTGTCGACGGGCCCGCTGTCGACGGGCCCGCTGGCCCCGGGGGCGATGGTGGCCGGACCGGTTCCCGCCGGCGCCGGGCCGGCGGAGCGGGCCGTCCCCGCCGAGGCCGGGGACGGCTGGACGCTGCGCAAGCGGCTACGGCAGACCCGCGGCACTCGGCTGCGCGGTGCGCTGCGCGGCGCCGTCCCCCTGGCCCTCGCCGGCCTGCTTGCCAACGCCGCGAACATGGGCGTCACCCTGATCATCGCCCGGGCGATGAGCACCAGGTCCTACGGCGCGGTGGCCCAGCTCATCGCGATCTTCTTCGTCGTGTCGATGCCGGGCAGCGCGCTGCTCGTCGGGGTGGTCCGGCGGGTCACCACCTGGCAGCACAGCGGCCGGCTGCACCTCATGGCCGCCTGGGTGAACCGGGTCCGCCGGGTGGGCGTCGCGACCGTGCTCGTGGTCGCGGTGCTCGCGATCATCGGGCGGGGATACGTGGCGCGCGAGCTGTCGCTGCCCGGCCCCGGCGGCGTCGCCGAGATCATCACGGCGGGGGCCGCGTGGTGCCTGCTGTGCGTCGACCGGGGGTTGCTCCAGTGCGCCCGCCAGTACCCGGCGCTGGCCACGAACCTGCTCGTCGACGCCGTGGTGAAGACCGTGTTCACGATCGGCCTGGTGCTCGTCGGCCTCGACGAGTCCGGCGCGGCGATCGGCGTCCTGCTCGGTGTGCTCGCGGCCCTCGCCCACGTGCGGTGGACTCTGTATCGCAGCCCGGAAACGATGGGCCGCAGCCCGGAAACGATGGGCCGCAGCCCGGAAACGATGGGCCGCGGCCTGGAGGCGCCGGGCCGCGACCGGGCCGCCCCGCCGCCCGGGCAGCCGCCCCCCGCGGCACCCACCTTGACGCCCACCCAGGCGCCGACCCGGCTGGCGGTGGAGGTCGGCGCCGCGTTGGTCGCGCTCGCGCTGCTCGGGCTGCTGCAGAACGTCGACGTGCTGCTGCAGGGCCGGCTCGCCCCGGACCGCTCGGGCTCCTACGCGGCCGTCTCCGTCGCCAGCAAGGTGATCGTGCTGGCTGCGGTGGTGCTGGCCGGGTTCCTGCTCCCGGAGGCGGCGGACCGCCGGCATCTCGGGCAGCACGCTCTGCATCAACTCGGTGCGACGATCGCGATACTCCTCGTACCGGCGATGGGGTTGCTCTTCGCCGCTCTCATCGCACCGGAGAAACTGCTTTCCCTGGCCTTCGGCCCCCGTTTCACCGACGCCTCCGGCGCGCTCCTTCCCCTGGCCGCAGCGATGACCTGTCTCGGAGCTACCGTGCTGTTCACCCATTACCTGCTCGCTCTCGGAGAGCGAGGCGTCCTGCTGGCCCTGGGCCTCGCCGCCGCGGCGACCATCCCCCTGCTGGTGTGGGCGGATGGTTCGCCGACGGCGACCGCTCGGGCCGATCTCGCCTGCCAGGCCGCGTTGGCCGTCGTCACCGGCCTGTCGGTGCTCGCCGCGGCCCGCCGGACGGCTCGGGCATGACCGCGCCGAGCAACGGCCGCAGCCCCGGTCCCGGTCCCGGCGCGACGATCCCGCCGACCCCGAAGGGTCTGATCCTGCCCCAGGTCGGCGCCGGCGCCGCGGTGCCGCCGGGAATCCTGGCCCCGCAGCTCGGTGCGCCGGGCATCGAGGACGTCCCCCGGCGCCCCTCGCTCGCCGAGCTCGTCGAGACCTCCGGGCTGCGCCGCGTGCACGTGCTCGCCTGGCGCGACCTCGACGACCCCGAGTCCGGCGGCTCGGAGCTGCACGCCGACAAGGTCGCCGAGCGCTGGGCGCAGGCGGGCATCGACGTGAGCCTGCGCACCGCGTTCGCCCCCGGCCATCCCGAGTCGGTCCGCCGCCACGGTTACTCGGTGGTGCGTAAGGCGGGGCGCTACTCGGTCTTCCCGCGCACCGCCCTGTCCGGCGCGCTGGGCCGCACCGGTCCGTGGGACGGCCTGGTGGAGATCTGGAACGGCATGCCGTTCTTCTCCCCCGTCTGGGCCCGCTGCCCGCGGGTGGTGTTCCTGCACCATGTGCACGCCGAGATGTGGCGGATGGTGCTCTCCCCGAAGCTGGCGAAGGTCGGCGAGACGGTGGAGTTCAAGGTCGCCCCGCCGCTGTACCGGCGCACGCGGATCCTGACGCTGTCCCAGTCGTCCCGACACGAGATCATCGAGCTGCTCGGCCTGCCACCGCGCAACATCTCGGTCGTGCCGCCGGGGATCGACCCGGCGTTCACCCCCGCCGGCGAGCGGTCCCCGCATCCTCTCGTCCTCGCCGTCGGCCGGCTGGTGCCGGTCAAGCGCTTCGACATCCTCATCGACGGCCTGCTGCGGGCGCACGACGAGCACCCGACGATGGAGGCGGTGATCGTCGGCGACGGCTACGAGCGGCCGGAGCTGGAGAAGAAGATCCGGGCCGCCGGGGCGGGCGCGTGGCTGCGCCTCGTCGGGCGCGTCGACGACGACGAGCTGCTCTCGCTCTACCGGCGCGCCTGGGTGCTCACCTCGGCGTCCGCCCGGGAGGGCTGGGGAATGACGATCACGGAGGCGGCGGCGTGCGGCACGCCGTCGGTGGCCACCCGCATCGCCGGGCACACCGACGCGGTCGTCGACGGTGAGACCGGCGTGTTGGTGGAGGACCCGACCGATCTGGGCAAGACACTGGCCGGCGTGCTCTCCGACGACGACCTGCGAGCCCGGCTGTCCGCCGGTGCCCTCGCCCACGCCGCGACGTTCACCTGGGCGGAGACGGCCCGCGCCACGTTCGCCGCGCTCGTGCGGGAGGCGGCCCGCCAGCGCGGGTCCGCCTCCCCCGCGGCCCGCGCCGCGGACGTGATCGGCCAGCGCCGGTGACCCTGGCGACCACCCCGGTGATCCGGTGACCCTGACCACGTCACCGTCCGGTGCCGACGGGGGTCGCCCGCCGGCGCCGGACGGCGCCGCCCAGGCCCCGTCCCCGCGCGCCGCGGACCCGGCGACCCCGGCCGGGCGACGCCCGGACCCGCGGACCGGCGGCCGGCCGGACCCGGCTGGTCGGGCCGGTGCGGCGGTGTCACGGGGCCGCCGGCTGCTGCCGACCTGGCCCACGCTGGTGCTGGCCGCCGTGGCCTACCTGCCGCTGCTGGCCACCGCGCCCGGCAAGATCGGCGCGGACACGAAGGCGTACCTCTACCTCGATCCGGGCCGGATGCTGCGCCGGGCGGTCTCCATGTGGGACCCCGCGATCGGCATGGGCACCGTCACCCACCAGAACATCGGCTATCTGTACCCGCAGGGGCTGTTCTACTGGCTGCTGGACATCGCGGGCCTGCCCGACTGGGTGGCGCAGCGGCTGTGGACCGGCTCGATCCTGTTCGGCGCGGGCGCCGGTGTGCTGTTCCTGCTGCGCTCGTTCCGCTGGCCGGACCGGTTCGCGTTCGTGGCCGCCGCCGGCTACATGCTCTCGCCCTACATCCTGGAGTACGAGGCGCGGATCTCGGCGATCCTGCTGCCCTACGCCGGGCTGGGCTGGCTGATCGGCATCACCGTGCGTGGCCTGCGGGAGGCCGAGCCGGGGCGCGCCGGCTGGCGCCCCGCGGGCTGGCGCTTCCCCGCCGCGTTCGCCCTGGTCGTCACCACGATCGGCAGCATCAACGCCTCCAGCCTCATCTTCATCCTGTTCGCGCCGCTGCTGTGGGTGCCGTTCGCCGTGTGGGGCACCCGGGAGGTCCGCCTCGGCGCCGCCGCGGGCATGTGCACCCGGGCCGTGCTGGCCGTCCTCGTCACCTCGGCGTGGTGGATCGCCGGGCTGTACACGCAGGCCGGCTACGGGCTGAACGTGCTCGCCTTCACCGAGACGATCGAGACGGTCGCCAGCAGCTCGCAGGCGTCCGAGGTGCTGCGAGGCCTGGGCAACTGGTTCTTCTACGGCCAGGACGCGCTCGGCCCCTGGATCGGGCCGGCGACCCACTACACGCACGACCTGTGGCTGATCGTCGTCAGCTTCGCGCTGCCGATCCTCGCGCTCGCAGCGGCCTCGGCGATCCGCTGGGGGCACCGCGGCTACTTCGTCGCGCTCATCCTGCTGGGCACCACGATCGCCGTCGGCGTCTACCCCTACGACGACCCCTCCCCCTGGGGTCGGCTGTTCAAGGACTTCGCGGAGGGGTCGACGGCCGGGCTCGCGCTGCGCTCGCTGCCGCGCGCGGTCCCGATGGTCGCCCTCGGCCTGTCGGTGCTGCTCGCGGGCGGCCTGGCCGCCCTGGAGGAGCGGTACGCGCTGCGCGCGGCGGCCGGGTCCGGCCCGGGCGGCGGCGGGCGTCGCGCGGGCTCCGTCGGCGGCGGCGGTGCCGCGCGAGGCTGGCGGCCTGGGGTTCCCCAGCTCGCGATGGGACTGGTGCTGGTACTCATCGCCGCGAACATGTCGCCGCTGTTCCGCGGCGAGTTCGTCGAGCCCCTGCTGAAGCGTCCCGAGCAGGTCCCCGCCTACGAGACGCAGGTCGCCAAGGCGCTCGACGCCGGCGACGACGGCTCTCGGGTGCTGGAGCTGCCTGGCGCCGACTTCTCGCACTACCGCTGGGGCAGCACCCTCGACCCGGTCACCGAGGGGCTGATGGACCGGCCGCTGGTCCTGCGCGAGCTGATCCCGTACGGCGAGGCCGGCACCGTCGACCTGGTCCGCTCGCTGGACCGGCGGATGCAGGAGGGCGTGCTGGAGACGTCCGCCGTGCCGGACCTGGCCCGGCTGATGGGCGTCGGCGACGTGATGCTGCGCAGCAACCTCGCCTACGAGCGTTACCGCACCCCGCGGCCCCGCTCGACGTGGGACCTGTTCACCTCCACCCGGCCGGCCGGCCTCGGCGCGCCGCAGACCTACGGACCGCCGGTGGCCGAGGATCCGGGGATCCCCTTCACCGACGAGATCACGCTCGGCACGAAGACCTCGGTGCCCGATCCCCCGGCGCTGGCCGTCTTCCCCGTGTCGAACACCCAGCCGATCGTGCGCACCGCCACCACCGCCCGGCCGTTGCTGGTCAGCGGCAACGGGGAGGCGCTGGTCGACGCGGCCGCCTCCGGGCTGCTCGCCGAGCCCGTCGCGTCCGGGCGGGCGATCCTCTACGCCCCCGAGCTGGCCAGCAAGCCGGGCGAGCTCGCCCAGGCCCTCGACGACGGCGCCGACCTGCTCGTCAGCGACACCAACCGGCTGCGGGCCGAGCGCTGGACGGGGGTCCGGGAGAACTTCGGCTACGTCGAGCAGCCCGGCGTCGCCCCCCTGGTGAAGGACCCGAACGACAACCGGTTGCCGCTGTTCGGTGACGAGACGACCGCCAACGAGACGACGGCGGCCCTGCACGCCCCCGGCACTCCGGCGAAGATCGCCGCGGTGACGGCGTCGGCCTACGGCAACTCCTTCGCCTACGGCCCCTGGGACCGGCCGGTGCGCGGCATCGACGGCGACATCAACACCGCCTGGCGGGTCGGCGCCTTCACCGACCCGACCGGTGAGGCGTGGCAGACGACGCTGGCCGCGCCGACCACGACCGACCACGTCCGGCTCACCCAGCCGCTGTCCGGGCCCCGCAACCGGTACATCACCCGGGCGACGCTGACGTTCGACGGCGGCTCCCCCGTCACCGTCGACCTCACCCCGTCGTCGCGCACCCAGGTCGGCCAGGTCGTCAGCTTCCCGACCCGCACGTTCCGCACGCTGCACATCCGGGTCGACGCGACGAACTACGGCCGCCAGCGCACCTACGACAACGTCTCCGCCGTCGGCTTCGCCGAGGTCGAGATCCCCGGCACGGACGGTAAGGCGCTGACCGCCGACGAGGTGCTGCGGATGCCGAGCGACAGCCTCGACGCCGCCGGCGCCTCCTCCCTCGGCCACCGCCTGGCCCTGCAGATGTCGCGGGACCGGGCCAACCCGGCCGAGCCGTTCAAGCAGGACACCGAGGAGATCATCAGCCGGTCGTTCGCGCTGCCGACGGCGCGGACGTTCGCGCTGACCGGCACGGCGCGAATCTCCGCGTACGCCGCCGACGACCACATCGACCGCCTGCTCGGGCGGCCGTCGAACCTGCCGGTCGTGTCCTCGTCCGGCCGCCTGCCCGGTTCGCTCGCGGCCCGGTCGTCAAGCGCCTTCGACGGCGACGTCACCACCGCGTGGAGCCCCGGCATCGGCGACCCCGAGGGCGGCTGGCTCCAGGTCGCCTCGCCGGCCCCGATCACCACCTCCTCGGTGACGATGTCCATCGTCGCCGACGGCCGGCACTCGGTGCCGACCCGGATCGGGCTGGTGGTCGACGGCCGGGTCGTCGGCTCGGTGCCGGTGCCACCGGTCACCGACACCGCCCAGCGTGGTGGTACCCGCCAGGTGACCCTGACCTTCCCGGCCGTCACCGGCAGCACCTGGCGGTTCGTCGTCGACGACGTGCGGACGGTCAAGAGCATCGACCCGATCAGCCGGTCGCCGTTGTCGATGCCGGTGGGCATCGCCGAGATCGGGCTGCCGGGCCTGGCCAGCGGAGTCACCGAGGCCCCGGGCGCGGGCCAGAGCACCACCGCCACCCAGAGCGCGGGGGCCGCCTCGGCCCTGCTCCCGGCGCAGCTCCCGGGGACCTGCCGGGACGACCTGCTGAGCATCGACGGCCACCCGGTCGGCGTGCGTATCGACGGATCCACCTCCGACGCGGTGAACCGCCTCGGCCTGCGGGTGTCCACCTGCGGCGGAGCGCTCACCCTCGGCCCCGGCGAGCATGTGATCAAGACCGGGGACGGCGCCGAGCTGGGCGTGGACATCGACCGCCTCCTGCTCGCCTCGGACGCCGGCGGCGGCCCCTGGCTGGGCGCCGGCGACGCCGGCACACCCGCCACCGGCACACCCGCCACCGGCGCGGCGACGCCGACCGGCACCCCTACCGCCAGGACGGCCGGCGCGGCCGGGTTGTCGCCGCGGATCATCGTCCAGTCCTCGGACGCGACGTCGTTCACCGCGCAGGTCACGGGAGCCCAGCCGGGGACGCCCTTCTGGCTGGTGCTCGGCGAGAGCCTGTCGCGGGGGTGGAAGGCGACGGTGAACGGCGCCGACGCGGGCCAGCCGCGGCTGGTCGACGGCTACGCCAACGGCTGGCGGATCAACCCGACGGCCGCGGCGTTCACCGTGACCCTGACCTGGGCGCCGCAGCAGATCGTCCGCTACTCGCTGGTGCTGTCCGCGGTGACGGTCGTGTTCTTCCTGGCCCTGCTGCTGTTCACCACCCGCCGCGCACGCCGGCGGGCGGCGGGTGCGGTCGAGCCGGGACCGGACCTGCCGACGGTCGACCCCTGGTCGATCCGTCCGGTACGGATCGACTGGCGGACGGCGGCATACGCCGCGGTGGGGGCCGGGCTGCTCGCCACGGTCCTCGTCTCGGTGGCCGCCGGGATCGTCGTCGCCCTCGCCACCGTGATCGCGCTGCTCGCCCCGCGGGGCAGGTGGTTGACCCGGGTCGGCCCCGCGGTCTGCCTGGCGGTCAGTGCCCTGTACGTGCTGGAGGTGCAGGCCCGCCATTCGCTGCCGACGAACGGTGACTGGGTGGAGGCGTTCGGACGGGTCGCGACGATTTCGTGGCTCACGGTGCTGCTGCTGGCCACGGATCAGCTCGTCGCGGTGCTCCAGGGCGGTCGACGGGCCGCGTCCGGGCTGCCTGGGCCGTCCGGGCGGCCCCTCGCCGGGCCGAGCGGGACGGAGCCGGCCGCGGACAGCCACTGAGACGGTTGACGACGGCACGTCCCGACATGGTGGTCCCGCCACCTGTCGTCGCGGTGCTCCTGCAACAGTGTTGCAGGAGCACATTGGGCATGGTTATGGTCATGCCTGCCCGGCCGGCAGGGGACACCACCCGCGACCGGTGACGGGGCGCCACGAGGGAGATGCCATGACCACGCCCGTCGCCACCGGACCAGGACGGAACCTGCGGGCGCGGGTGAGCGGCGCGCTCGACCGACGGGAGTGGACGACCCTCGGCGCCATGGCCGCCGTCATCGTCGGCCTGCATGTGGTCGGCTGGCTCCTGCTGACCGCGGTCATCGCGCCGCACCACTACCGGTTCGGCGCCGACGGCCAGGTGTTCGGCGTCGGCCTCGGGGTCACCGCCTACACCCTCGGCCTTCGGCACGCGTTCGACGCCGACCACATCGCCGCGATCGACAACACCACCCGCAAGCTCATGACGGACGGCCGGCGGCCGCTGTCCGTCGGGTTCTTCTTCTCCCTCGGCCACTCGACGATCGTGTTCGCGCTGGCCGTCCTGTTCGGCGTCGGGGTGCGCTCGCTGGCCGGCCAGGTCTCCGACGACGGGTCGACCCTGCACGACGTCACCGGCTGGATAGGCACCACCGTCTCCGGCGGATTCCTCTACCTCATCGCCGGCATCAACCTCGCCGTGCTCGTCGGCATCGTGGCGGTGTTCCGCGACATGCGCCGCGGCCTCGTGGACGAGGCGGCGCTGGAGGAGCGGCTGAACTCCCGCGGTTTCGCGAACCGCCTCCTCGGCCGCGTCACGCGAGCGATCACCCGGCCGTGGCAGATGTATCCGCTCGGGCTGCTGTTCGGTCTGGGTTTCGACACCGCGACAGAGGTCGCGCTGCTGTTCCTCGCCGCGGGTGCCGCCGGCAGTGGGCTGCCCTGGTACGCCATCCTCGTGCTGCCGGTCCTCTTCGCCGCCGGCATGAGCCTGCTGGACACGATCGACGGGTCGTTCATGAACTTCGCCTACGGCTGGGCTTTTTCCAAGCCGGTCCGCAAGGCGTACTACAACATCACCATCACGGGTCTGTCGGTCGCGGTCGCCTTCCTCATCGGCACCGTCGAACTGCTCGGCATCCTCGCCGAGAAGGCGCACCTGTCGGGTGGTTTCTGGGACTGGGTCTCGGGACTCGACCTGAACGTCGTCGGCTATTTCATCGTCGGCCTGTTCGTCGTCACCTGGGCGGTGAGCCTGCTGGTGTGGAAGGTCGGCCGCATCGAGGAGCGGTGGGCGGCGGCGGGACCCGAGCGCGGCCAGCCCGAGCCGACGGCCTGAGCGGGTCACCGCGGCGAACCCGCCCAGGCCGGCCCCGATCCCACATACACACGGTTACCAGCGTGTCCCGCCTGCACGGGTGAGGCCGCCCGTTCGAACATCTTTTGTGGGGAAATCGCGGACCCGCTCGACACGCGGAGCCCAGCCGCATCGACACGGAGAGTAATTACGATCTTACTTGCTGCCTAGTATCCCCCTGCTAGCGACTGGCCAGGACCGACACTCGTCGATTCCGAGGACCGATTGCATCAGGCGGGGGAATGACTCGAACAGAGCAGGCAAGGCCGCCCATGGGACGCCACCGGCGGGAAACCCGGACATCGGGTCCGAGCAGGGCCCCGGCGACAGAGACAACGGCAAGAGAATTTCGGAGGACTCGTCGGCGAGGAATCCGTCGATGGCTTCTTCTCGCCGTTCTCTGCATCGCCCCGATCTTTCTTCTGGGAGGACGCATAAGCCCGGCGCTCGCGGTCTTCGAGCAGACGGGGTCCATTGAGGACGACAGCCGTCAGATCAACTACGTGAACGTATGGACCACCTGCGGCGGATGCGCGCCGCCCACGGACAACAGCAGCTACCGCTACTCGGTCGCCGCGGGAGCGACGGTCGGGATCCGGTTCACCGGCGCCCAGATCGACATCTACGGCATCCGGTCGCCGCAGGGCGGGATCATCACGGTGAGCATCGACGGGCAGGCGCCTCACACCGTCAACACCTTCGCTCCGCTGCCCACCAGGGCACTGTTCTACCGCTCGTCGGTACTCAGCGACGGGCCGCACACCGCCTTCGTCGTCAACCTCGGCCGATCCGCGGGCGGATCGACGGGCACCTGGGTCGGTTTCGACAAGGCTGATACGTTCCGCGAGGTCACTCCGCCGACCACGCCGCCGACCACGCCGCCGACGGAGCCGAACCGCTCCGGACTGCCGTGGCTGTCGGGCGTCAACGGGGATCCGATCATGGTGCCGGCCGATGTCGACGGTTTCTGCGCCAACCGGGGCAGCCCCTGCGACCTCTCCCACGTCTTCGTGAGCCGCAACAGCTGGCAGAACATGGTCGCCCCGTCCTGGGCGGAACAGAACTTCACCGGTTGGCCGGGCCGACTGGTCCTCTCCGTGCCGCCGTTCCCGGAGAACATCGGGGCCTCCCTGGAGACGTGCGCGACGGGGGCGTACGACACCTACTGGCGGCAGTTCGGCAACACCCTGAACTCGACCGGCCGGCAGAACTCCATCATCCGGATCGCCTGGGAGGGCAACGGCGACTGGTACCAGTGGTCCGGGCAGAATCCGACCGCGTACGTCAACTGCTGGCGTAAGGTCGCCGACGCCATCCGGTCGACGGCGAATCCTGATCCGCTGCTCGACTGGTCCATCAACGCCCACTACTCCCAGAACCCGCCGAGCCACAACCCGCTGGACCTCTACCCGGGTGACCAGTGGGTCGATGTGATCGGCATCGATGCCTACGACCACTACCCGCCGTCGCGCACGCTCGCGGAGTTCACCAAGCAGGCGAACGAGACCGGCGGCATCACCTGGCTGTACAACTTCGCCCGCCAGCACGGGAAGCTCTTCGGTGTCGGGGAATGGGGCGTGGTGAGCGGTCGCGACGACGACGGCGCCGGCGACAACCCGAACTACATCCAGTTCATGTGGGACTGGCTGCGGGAACGGGCCGGCAAGGGGCTGTACTACGAGAACTACTTCAACACCTGCGAGCCCCCCAACGTCGGCTCGAACCTCTATCGCCCGTTGGACACCGAGCACTGCCTGTTCCAGAACAACCAGTCCGCGGCCCGCTACAGGGACCTGTGGTAACGCGTGCGGCTGCCCGGGCCGTCCCGTCGCCCCCCGGCGACGGTCCCTCTGGTGACGGTCGCTGACGACGACTGGGTGCCGGAACCGGGGCGGGGCGGCGGGATTCCCGCCCGCCGCCCCGCCCTTCCTCGTGGCCGAGCTCGTGTTCCTTGCCCTTCCACAGCCCTTCGCGTCCGATTTGCCCTCGCGGAAGGGCCCGTGAGGTGCGGCGCGGTTCCCGGTGGCGTGGGTGGCCGCGCCGGGTCAGGGAGTCGCGGGATCGGGGTCGGGATCGAGGTCGAGGTCGAGCGAGGGGACCGGGGGTCCCGGCGGGTCGACCAACAGGGCGACGAGGCGATCCAGCTCGGCCGCCGGGTCGCCGGTCAGGCCGGTGTGGACGGGCGAGGTCTGCACGACGGTGCTGCGCGGCGCGGTCAGCCAGCGGAACCGCTCTCCGGCGGTGAGCCGCCCGGCCGGCCCCGCCTGCTCGCCGCCGCAGCAGACGGCGCGAAACGCCGCGAGATGGGCGACGACGACGGCCGGGTCGAGGTAGGGATCGAGGACGCCCAGGCGCCCCTCGTCGAGCCGGCAGCGCAGGTCCAGGTAGCGGGAGCGCTGGCAGTACAGCATCACGCCGACGTTGACGAACTCGCCCCGTTCCACTCGCGGGACGATCCGGATCATCGCGTACTCGAACAGCTCACGCATCGCGGTTCTCCACGGCCGCCGCCCCGCCGGTCCGCAGCCAGTCCCCCGCGCGCAGCCAGTCCGGCCGGCCCGCCTTGGCCGAGTCGGCCGGGCTGGCACCGCGCCGGCGGCTCGCGAGCGCGGCGGCCGCCACCCGGGCGCCCGGCGCCATCTCGGCGGCCGGATGCGCCTGCGCGAGCGCCGCGGTGACCGCGTCCCGCGTGGGCGCCCGGGCCGCGACCCGCGCCAGCAGCCAGTGGACGTAGTCGGCGCGCGGGACGTCCAGCCAGGCGTCGGGCACGCGGGCGAGAACCGCGGTCAGCAGCTCCGCGTCGATCCGCGGGGCCAGTGCGGTGTCGGCGGCGGCGAACGTCGTGGGTTGCGCGGCCACGACCGGCAGGAGCACATGGTCGGCGATGCCGGGCAGGACCCGGCCGACCGCCGCGGCCGCGCTCGCCCAGTCGTGGTGGGGGTACAGGGCGGCGCCGTGGTCGATCAACCACAGCCGACCGCCCCAGACCAGCAGGTTCGGGTTGCGCCAGGATCTGTCGACGTTGAGCGTCAGGGCGTCGAGCCAGAGCACCCGGGCGGCGATCTCGGGCGTGACGTCGAAGGCCAGTGGATCGTAGGTGATGGACCCGGGCAGGTAGTCCATGCCGAGGTTGAGCCCGGCGCTGGCCCGCAGCAGATCCTGGACCTCCTGGTCCGGCTCGGTGCGGCCGAGCTCGGGGTCGACGTCGATTCCGACGAGCTCGGGCACCGCGAGCCCGAGCTCGCGGGCGAGCTCGCCGACGATCACCTCGGCGACCAGCGCCTTCGGCCCCTGCCCGGCGCCACTGAACTTGACGACCCAGGTGCCGAGATCGTCGCCCTCCATCAGGCCGGGCAGGCTCCCGCCCTCCCGCAGCGGCGTCGCATACCGCACCGCCGTGACGTGTCGCAACATCCCGCCAGTCTGCCCGAGCCGTCACTGCCCCGAGCCAACACTGCCCTGGGCCGCCCGCCTGGCTGGCGGCAGCGGGGTCGGCGGCGGGCAGCGGGGTCAGCGGACGTGGACCGGCCAGGAGCCGGCCGGCGTCGAGACGATGGCGAACAGTGGGGATCTCGCCGCCCGCCGGGCGGGTTCCGGGCGCCGGTCGGCTGCCGCGTCCCGGGTGGCTGCCGCAGCGGCGAGCCGGGCCGTCGCCCTGGTGAGGCCGGGCATGAGCAACCAGGCGTCGACGCCGGGCCCCGACTCCAGCTCCACCTGCTCCGGACGGAAGTCCCGGCCGCGTAACCCCGGATAGTCGTGCTCGACCACATCGTCAAAGAGCTCGCCGGACACCGCCAGGGCGAGATCGACACTGGGATGGCGCCGCAGCTCGGCTCGTAAGGCGGCACAGTCGCGCAGCGCGGCGACCTTCACCACCGCCCGCCCGGAAAAGCCCGATTCGTCAAGGAAGGTGATTCCCTGGTGCAGCGCCACCCGCAGGCGAACCCGTTCCGTCCGCGGCACGCCGTCGTTCAGCCGGGCGATGGCGGAACGCAATGTGTCGACGAATGCTGCGACGAACCGCCCCTCGTCGATTCCGGGCGGCAGGAAGGCGATTTCCCCGCCGCCCACGGCGGGCGGGTTCCAGTGCGCCCGGTCCAGAGCGGCGACGCGACCGAGTTCCTCGATGACGGCGCCGAGATCCCGCCGCCATCGCGGCGGCCGCAGCACGCCGGGTATCTCGCCGGCGTCCCCGTCGATCTCCATCGCGATGCACAACCGCCGGATACCCGGTGGCCTTTCACTCACGCTGAACCTCCACGGGTCGGAGCCGGGGGAGTTTCAGTGTCACCAGGAACGAGGACGGCCGCCCCGTATTCTCACGGGTTTGCGGCGAGCCGCAGCGCGTCGAGATCCTGGATCACCACGGCCCGGTAGCCGGTGGCGAGGACGCCTCGCTGGCGCAGGTCCCGGAGCACCTTGTGGACCGTCGGCTCAGCGGCACCCACGAGGGCGGCGAGCTCCGGCTGGGTGAGCGAGACCCCGACGGAACGGCGCCCATCCGGCGACGAGCCGCCGTAGGCCCGCTCCAGCTCCAGGATCACCCGCGCCACCCGCACCGCGACCGAGCAGCCGCCGAACTCGACCCGCCGCCGGGTTGCCGAGCGCAGTTTCGCCGCGATCGTGCTGCTCAGTACCTGGTGCACGTCGGGCTGGCGGCGCAGGAACGCGACGAAGGCGTCCGCCCGAACGACCTTCGCCAGCACGGCGCCGGCCGCGGTCACAGTCGCGACCCGCGGTTCGGAATCGAGCCCGGCGAGCTCACCGACGAGGTCACCCCCGTGCCGGATCGCGAGCAGGGCGAACCCGCCGTTCTCGGTGGCGGCGGTGACCTTCACCCAGCCGTTGAGCAGCAGAACGACGAAGTTCGTGCGGTCGCCCTCGTGCATGACGACCTCTTCGCTCGCGTATTCACGATACGAACCGAGCCGCAGAATCTCCGCGCGACTTTCCGCCGCCATCCGACCGAGGACGCTTGCCGCCGGCCATTCCATCCGGCGCGGCCGCGGATCCCGGTCGGACCCGCCTCCCGTCGGTTCAGGCTCCTGCCACACGACGCCCCCTCGCCCATGCCAGCACGGCCGGTCAGCGACGGCACGGACCCCACGCACACCGCGTATGCGCGCGCACCGCCGGCATCACGCCCCGGCGACCGTTCGCGGGAGAGTCGTCACCGGACCCCCGGTCCCGTCATCCGGATGCTGATCCAGCATACCGAGACAATTATCCGAACGAGCCATTCCGGGAACGCAAGGGTGCAGATCGTCCGAATTGCGCAAATACGGTCCGGGCAGGATCACGCCACCGGCCGGACCGCGAGCGATCTCAGCCGCGGTGCGGCATGAGCGCGCCGGCCGGGATGACGCCGAGCTTGCCGGCCTGGAAGTCCTCGACGGCCTGGATCAGTTCCGCCCGGGTGTTCATGACGAACGGCCCGTACGCCTCGACGTGCTCGCGAATCGGACGCCCGCCCAGGAGCAGGACCTCCAGTGCCGGCGTCGTCGCGTCCTGCCGGGCGTCGGCCGCCACCGTCACCAGATCCCCGGCACCGAGGACGGCGAGCTGCCCGGCCTCGATCGGCCGACCAGCCGGGCCGACCGTGCCGCGGCCGCCGAGGACGTAGGCGAGCGCGTTGAACTCCGGGTTCCAGGGGACATGCACCCGCGCCCCGGGGCTCACCGTCGCATGGACGACGGAGATCGGCGTGTGCGTCGAGCCCGGACCCCGGTGCTCGCCCACCGCGCCCGCGATGACGCGCAGCAGCGCGCCGCCGTCCGGCGAGGCGACCAGTTCTACCTGCCCGGCCTCGAGGTTCTGGTAGCGCGGCGGGGTGAACTTGTCCCGGGCCGGCAGGTTCACCCAGAGCTGGATGCCGTGGAACAGGCCCCCGCGCACGACCAGTTCCTCCGGCGGGGTCTCGATGTGCAGGATGCCTGCGCCGGCGGTCATCCACTGCGTCGCGCCGTCCGTGATGAGCCCGCCGCCGCCGTGGGAGTCCTGGTGCTGGAAGGTGCCGTCGATCATGTAGGTGACGGTCTCGAAGCCGCGGTGCGGGTGCCACGGGGTGCCCTTGGGCTCGCCGGGGCCGTAGTCGACCGCGCCCATCTCGTCCATGTGGATGAACGGGTCAAGGTCGGTGAGCCGGACGCCCGCGAAGGCGCGACGGACCGGGAACCCCTCGCCCTCGAAGCCGCTGGGCGCGGTCGTGATCGTGCGCACCGGGCGGTCGACGGCACCGAGCGCGGGCTCGGCCAGCCGGGGCAGCCGGACGGTGTCGGCGGTGACGGCGGGCATGTCGTCCTCCTGGCTGTGCTTGCGGCCGCCGGCGGGCCGGCCCGAGCGGGCCCGTCCCGGCGTCCTAGACAGTTGTATATGCAACTACCTGGCCGACACAACCACACCCCCGCCGCAATCCTTCCCGCCACGGATGTTCGCTCTGGGCGAGCAACCTCGGGAACAACGGTAGGCTAATGGGACTTCAGTCCAGGTGACTCAACTTCCTCACGTGAGGGTGGACCACATGCCACAGATCCGGGTGTTGCCCGTCCTGCCGCTCGACGACGCCGTTGTTCTCCCCGGCATGGTCGTGTCCCTCGACATGTCCGACGAGCAGACCCGAGCCGCCGTGGACGCCGCCCGTGCCGACGGCTCCGGTGGCTCCGGTGGCTCCCCCGACGCCCGCGCGCCGGGGATCTCCAGCCGCGCCGCCGGCCGGCCCGCCGAGGTGCTGCTCGTGCCCCGTGTCGACGGCGAACTCGCCGAGGTCGGCGCGGTCGGGGTGATCGAGCAGGTCGGCCGGCTGCCGCGCGGCGGCTCCGCGGCGGTCGTGCGCGGCACGGCGCGAGCCCACGTCGGCGGCGAGCGGCCGGCCCCGGCCGGCCGCGGCACCGGCGTTGCCACATCCGCTGCCACGGCCGGCGATGATGCCGGCGCCGGGAGCGGCGCGGGCGTGCGGTGGGTGGACGCGGTCGTCGTCGACGACGACGCGGCCGCTCCCTTCGGCGCGCTCGACGACCCGGCCGGCACCCGCGCCGGTTCCCCGGCCGACGAGGCCGCCCGCGTGGAGAAGCTTGCCAAGGAGTACCGCGCGCTGGTCACGGACCTGTTGCGCCAGCGCGGCGCCTGGCAGGTCATCGATTCCGTGTCGGCGATCACCGATCCCGCCACGCTCGCCGACACGGCCGGCTACGCCGCCTACCTGACCACCGCGCAGAAGATCGAGCTGCTCGGCACGCCGGCGGTCGGCACCCGCCTGGAGCGGCTGCTGACCTGGACGAAGGAGCACCTGGCCGAGCTCGACGTCGCCGAGACGATCCGCCGCGACGTCCAGGAGGGCATGGATCGCCAGCAGCGCGAGTTCCTGCTGCGCCGCCAGCTCGAGGCCGTCCGCAAGGAGCTGGCCGAGCTGGACGGCCCGGACGGTGGCACCGACGGAGCGAACGGCTCGGAGCCGGCCGCCTACCGGGCCCGGGTCGAGGCCGCGGACCTGCCCGAGAAGGTGCGGGCGGCGGCGGTCAAGGAGGTCGACAAGCTGGAGCGCACGGCCGAGTCCTCGCCCGAGGGCGGCTGGATCCGCACCTGGCTCGACACCGTCCTCGACCTGCCCTGGAACGTCCGCGCCGAGGACTCCTACGACATCACCGCGGCCCGTGCCGTGCTCGACGCCGACCACTCCGGTCTCGACGACGTCAAGGATCGCATCATCGAGCATCTCGCGGTGCGCCGGCGGCGCGCGGACGCCGGTCTCGGGATCGTCGGCGGCCGGCGCGGCGGCGCGGTGCTGGCGCTGGCCGGCCCGCCCGGGGTCGGCAAGACGTCGCTCGGCGAGTCGATCGCGCGGGCCATGGGCCGCTCGTTCGTCCGGGTGGCGCTGGGCGGCGTGCGCGACGAGGCCGAGATCCGCGGCCACCGGCGCACCTACGTCGGGGCGCTGCCCGGCCGCATCGTGCGGGCGATCCGGGAGGCCGGCTCGATGAACCCGGTGGTGCTGCTGGACGAGGTCGACAAGCTCGGCGCGGACTACCGGGGCGACCCGACCGCGGCGCTGCTGGAGGTGCTCGACCCCGAGCAGAACCACACCTTCCGCGACCACTACCTCGAGGTGGAGCTGGACCTGTCCGACGTGCTGTTCCTGGCCACGGCGAACGTGCTGGAGGCCATCCCGGCGCCGCTGCTGGACCGGATGGAGATCATCCGCCTCGACGGCTACACCGAGGACGAGAAGGTCGTCATCGCCCGCGACCACCTGCTGCGCCGCCAGCTCGACCGGGCGGGGCTCGCCGAGGGTGACGTGACCGTCGGCGACGGCGCCCTGCACGCGCTGGCCGGGGAGTACACCCGCGAGGCCGGGGTGCGCGACCTGGAGCGCTCGATCGCCCGGCTGCTGCGCAAGGTCGTCGCCCGGGTGGCGCTCGGCGAGGCCGCCCTGCCGGTCGCGATCGACGCCGGGGATCTGACCGGCTACCTCGGCCGGCCTCGGCACACCCCGGAGTCGGCTGAGCGCACGGCCCTGCCCGGGGTGGCGACGGGCCTGGCGGTCACCGGCGCCGGCGGCGACGTGCTGTTCGTCGAGGCCTCCCTGGCCGACGCGGAGACCGGCGGCGCCGGCATCACGCTGACCGGTCAGCTCGGCGACGTGATGAAGGAGTCGGCGCAGATCGCGCTGTCCTACCTGCGCTCGCACGGGGTGGAGCTGGAGCTGCCCGTCGGCGACCTCGCCGACCGCGGCGTCCACGTGCACGTCCCCGCGGGCGCCGTGCCGAAGGACGGGCCCAGCGCCGGGGTGACGATGACGACGGCGCTCGCGTCGCTGCTGTCCGGCCGGCCGGTCCGGGCGGACGTGGCCATGACCGGCGAGGTGTCGCTGACCGGGCGGGTGCTGCCGATCGGCGGGGTGAAGCAGAAGCTGCTCGCCGCGCACCGGGCCGGCCTGACCACCGTGCTGCTGCCCCAGCGCAACGGGCCGGACCTCGACGACGTGCCCGCCCCGGTGCGTGATGCGCTCACCGTTCACCTGGTGACCGACGTCCGGGAGGTGCTGGACCTGGCGCTGGAGCCCGCGTTCGACGCCGACCACGGCGGCCGGTCGCCGGGGCGCGCCGGGCACTCTCCCACGGCCCTGGCCGCCTGATCACGCTCCTGCGCTCTCCCGCGGTCCGGTCGGTGTCCCCGAACACCGGCCGGACGGCGGGCGGCCGCCGTGAGCTGGGCGGATCGCACAGGCGAGACCGGCATGGCCGGACAAGACCGCATACGGCTTGCAAGCGACACGCCGTGGGCGAGGTAAACACCATGTGACGCCGGGCGCGCAGGACCCCGAACACGGCTACGGTCGGGGCGTGGATAGTGGCCGCTGTCTTCGGCAGGAGCGCATCGCACAGCAGCGCATCCTGGGGCTCAGTCGACAAGGGGTACGCCAACGACCGCGCGACAACCGCGGCCCGGCCCGCCCGCCAAGCAGGCCACCCGGCCGCCGGCGGCGCACCCGCTGACCGCGCCCGCCCCCGCCCGTCCGAGACGAGGGCGCCGGTCCGAGACGAGGGCGCCGGTCAGCACCGCGAACCGGCCCATTAGAGTGACCGGATCCCCCATGGGCGGCGTGGCGGAGGGACCCGGACGACGTGGACGCCCTCAGACGAGGCTGGATCGGCTTGGCGCTGTTCTTCGCGGCGCTGATACTCATGCCGATCCTGGTCTTCGGGTACGACAAGAACCAGCCACCGCGGCACTCGGCGGTCGCCGTCACCGCCACCGATCGTCTCGTCACCGTGGCCCCCTCGCAGCCGGCGACCACGCCGCTCGCCTTCGCCGGCATCCGCCCGGGTGAGCGGATCTTCGGCTTCCGGGCCATCCGGGTGGTGTCGACCCGTTACAGCGGCCCGCTGGAATTCGTGCTCAACGGGCCCATCGCCCCGTTCCGGCTGGATCTGAGCCAGCCGCCCTACATTTTCAACCCCCACGTCGGGGGCTGGAAGACCACCGAGGTACCGGACGGGGAGTACACCCTGACCGCCATCCCGACCCAGGTGGCCAACGATCACATCTCCATAACGTTTACCGTGGGTAACGGGACGGGTGCGACCGGCTGACATCCGCCGCCGTTCGCCCGACCACACCGTCCGCCTCCCGGGGGTGCGCGTGACGTTGCGAGCCGCAGACCCTAGTGTCAACGGGATGGATCGACTGGTGTGGATCGACTGCGAGATGACGGGNCTGGATGCCGCGTCGGATCTGCTGCTGGAAGTGGCCTGCCTGGTTACGGACAGTGAGCTAAACATCCTCGACGAGGGCATCGACCTGGTCATCTCGGCGCCGGACGAGGCGCTCGAGGCGATGGTGCCCGTCGTGCGCGAGATGCACCAGAGCTCCGGCCTGACCGCCGCCGTCCGCGCCTCCACGCTGACCCTGGCGGACGCGCAGGCGCAGGTCCTCGACTACGTCCGCGCCCGCGTGCCGGAGGTACGCAAGGCGCCGCTGTGCGGCAACTCGATCGCCACCGACCGCACCTTCCTCGCCCGCCACATGCCGTCGCTGGACGCCCACCTCCACTACCGCATGATCGACGTCTCGTCGATCAAGGAACTGGCTCGGCGTTGGTACGTGCGGACGTACTACGCGGCGCCCGTCAAGCGGGGCGGCCACCGGGCGCTGGCCGACATCCAGGAGAGCATCGAGGAGCTGCGCTACTACCGGCAGGCGCTGTTCGTGCCGCCGCCCGGCCCCGGCACCGAGCAGGCACGGACGATCGCGGCCGAGGTCCGCGCCCAGACCAACGCCATCCTCGCCGCGCTCCCCGCCGGCACCCTCGCCCCGACGTCGCCGCCCGGCGGCGCCACGGTGGAGGACACCCCGTCGACCGCCCCGGACCGCGCGAACGCAACGTGATGTCCACGTCACCGGCGACCCCCCTGCCCACGAGGCGACCTCGACCGGTACGATGGCTTCGCTCGGTGAGACGCCCAGGCGGCACACTCGGGATCCGTACCGGCAAGGGATTGCCGGCGCGCCCCGATCGGTCGCGCCAGGCGTAGTCATTGATCATGGTGGGTGTAGCTCAGCTGGTAGAGCACCGGGTTGTGGTCCCGGTGGTCGCGGGTTCAAGTCCCGTCACCCACCCCAGGTCAGAGCACATGTTGATCTTTTTTCGGATCGACATGTGCCGCTCCCGGGGCCGGGCGGTCACTCGATGTCGAACAGGCCCTGGCGCACCGCGTACATGACGGCCTCCATCCGCGAGTGCAGCTGAAGCTTGTCCAGGATGTTGCGCACGTGGTTCTTGACCGTGTTCTCGCTGATGAACAGCTTGCGGGCGATCTCCCGGTTCGCGCGGCCCTCCGCGACGAGCTTGAGCACCTCGAGTTCGCGGGCGGTCAGGTGCGGGGCGTTCACGCGGGGACGGTCCTCGGTGCCGCGGGCCATCGTGGCGAACTCGACCATCAGCTTCGACGCCATCGACGGGCTGATCAGGCTCTGCCCGTTGTGCACGGCGCGAACGGCGTCGGCCACCTCGTGCGGCGGGATCGACTTGAGCAGGTNCCCGACGGCACCCGCCTTGATCGCCTCGAACAGATCGGACTCCTCGTCCGACACGGTGAGCATCACGATCCGGGTGCGTGGCACCGCCCGCTTGATCGCCCCGGCCGCGGCGATCCCGTCCCGGCCGGGCATGCGGACGTCCATGAGCACGATGTCCGGCGACGTGCCGGAGGCCAGGGTCAGCGCCTCCAGTCCGTCGCCGGCGCGGCCGACGACGCTGATGTCCTCCTCGATCTCCAGGACCGTCTGCAGGCCCTGCAGAAAAAGCTCATGATCGTCTACAACGAGGACCCGGATCGGTGCGGAGCCCTCGACGGAGTCGGCTTCAGCGGCCGACGGCGGCATGACACTGGNCGTCATCACACATCCGGGAATCAGGATCGAATCGTCCGGGCGACGACGCGGACGCGAACGAAAGATGGTTCGGACACCCTTCCACTCTACGTGATGAAGTACACACCAGAGGTCGTGACAGCGCCCGAGTGACGCCCGCGTCTCCCCCCATTAACGCATCCGACATGCCGGAAATAGTACGCGGTGGACGGTCTCCGCCCACCCGGATCGCCGGCTTCGGCACCGGAACGGCAGCGGTTTCGGCCGGTCAGGGGGTTGGCGCCCGACCGGGCGCCACTGCCGGACACGGGCCCAGGTCGCGCCAAATCGGACGATCCGCGTCCGGTCGCCTAATGAGTGCTTGTCTCGTCAATTGACCGTCCGTCAATCGGTCGGCCCCGATATCTGTGGTCGATCGAATTATCGGATGTGCGATATATGGCACTCGACTGGTGGCGCATCTGGCCGTTGACCGTCAATCTCATGTGTATGGCCGCGACCACCAGCACTCCCCAGCCGCGACTCCACATCAAGCCGGGCACGACCTGGTCCGACGCGTTCGCCCGATGCCACGAGCTCGCCCCGGAGGCGTTCGACGCCGACCGCCTGCGCAACCTGTGGGGCGGCGAGTGGCGCCGCACCGGCGATCCCCTGCACAGCCACTCCCCCGTCGACGGCTCGCCGATCGCCGGGCCGCCCATGCTGGGCCAGGACGAGGCGCAGGAGGCGATCAGGGCCGCCCTCGACGACCACAAGGAGTGGCGCGACGTGGCGCTGGCCGAGCGCAAGGCCCGCGTGCGCGCCGCGGTCGACGCGATGGACGCCCACCGCGAGCTGCTCGCGCTGCTGCTCGTCTGGGAGATCGGCAAGCCCTGGCGCCTTGCCCTCACCGACGTCGACCGCGCCCTCGACGGCGTCCGCTGGTACCTCGACGAGATCGACGGCATGATCGCCGGCCGCAGCCCGCTGCCGGGCCCGGTCAGCAACATCGCGAGCTGGAACTACCCGATGAGCGTGCTCATGCACGCCATGCTGGTCCAGATGCTCGCCGGCAACGGCACGATCGCGAAGACCCCCACCGACGGCGGGGCCGCCTGCCTGACGCTGGCCAGCGCCCTGGCCCGCCGGGAGGGCCTGCCGGTCTCGCTGGTCTCGGGATCGGGTTCGCGGCTGTCCTCGGCGCTGGTGCGTGCCCCGGAGATCGGCTGCCTGGCGTTCGTCGGCGGCCGCTCCGCCGGCGGGCAGGTCGCCGCCGCCCTCGTCGACACCGGAAAGCGCCACTTCCTCGAGCAGGAGGGCCTCAACGCCTGGGGCATCTGGGACTTCTCCCAGTGGGACACCCTCGCCGCCCACCTGCGCAAGGGCTTCGAGTACGGCAAGCAGCGCTGCACCGCCTACCCGCGCTACGTCGTCCAGCGCCAGTTGTTCGACCGCTTCCTCGCGATGTACCTGCCGGTGGTCTCGGGGGTCCGGTTCGGCCATCCGCTGGCCGTCGCCGACGACGCCGACCCGCTGCCCGAGCTGGACTACGGTCCGGTCATCACCGCCGACAAGGCCACGGAACTCGCCGCGAAGATCGACGAGGCGATCACGAAGGGCGGCGTGCCGCTCTACCGCGGCGACATCGCCGACGGCCGGTTCATCTCCGGGCAGGACACCTCCGCCTACGTCCCGCCGGTGGCGATCCTGCACCCGCCCGCCTCCAGCGCGCTGCGCCACGCCGAGCCGTTCGGGCCGGTCGACACGATCGTCGTCGTCGACTCCGAGGCCGAGCTGCTGGCGGCCATGAACGCCTCCAACGGCGCGCTGGTCGCCTCCCTGGCCTGCGACGACGAGTCCTACGCCCGCCGGCTCGCCGGGGAGCTGCAGGCGTTCAAGGTCGGCGTCAACAAGCCGCGTTCGCGCGGCGACCGCGACGAGCCGTTCGGCGGGCGTGGCGCGTCCTGGAAGGGCGCATTCGTCGGCGGCGCCCACCTCGCCCGGGCCGTCACCGTCGGACCCGACCCCGACGAGCGCCTCGTCGGCAACTTCCCCAGCTACTCCCTCTACCCCGAGGTCTGAGGGGCAGCGTCGAAGCGGCCCTCTGGGGCGGACGGTCCTCCGCACGAGTCTCGGTGTCCTACGCTGCACCCTGTGATGAGCTTTACCGGGCAGGGATTCCTCGCCGTCCGGTCCGCCCGAGGGCGGGCCACGGTGCGAGCGGTGGCGGCGCCGTGACGGCCTCGACCACCGCCGCGCGGACCGAGCGGTTCCGCGGGCTGCACCACCCCGGGGCGCCGCTGATCATGCCGAATGCCTGGGACGCGGGGACGGCGCGGGTGCTCGCCGCGGTCGGCTGCCTGGCGGTGGGGACGACGAGCAGCGGGTTCGCCGGCACGCTCGGCCGGCCCGACCGGTCGGTGACCCGCGACGAGGCGCTCGGGCACGCCGCCGCGCTCGCGGCCGCCGTGGAGGTGCCGGTCTCCGCCGATCTGGAGAACGGCTACGGCGCCGAGCCGGCCGACGTCGCGGCGACGGTGCGGGCGGCGGTGGACGCGGGGCTCGCCGGATGCTCGATCGAGGACTTCACCGGCGACCCGCAGGGCTCGATCCACGAGGTTGGTCTGGCCACCGAGCGGATCGCCGCCGCGGTCGAGGCGGCGGCCGGGCGGCTCGTGCTCACCGCCCGCGCCGAGAACCATCTGCACGGCCGGGACGACCTCGCCGACACGATCGACCGGTTGCAGCGCTACCAGCAGGCCGGCGCGGACGTCCTCTACGCCCCGGGGCTGCGTCGCGCGGCGGACATCCGCAGCCTGCTGGCGGAGCTGGACCGGCCGGTCAACGTCCTGCTGATGCCGGGCGGGCCGGGCGTGGCGGAGCTCGCCGAGCTCGGCGCCGCGCGGATCTCGACCGGTGGCGCGCTCGCCTTCGCCGCGTTGGGCGCGCTCGGCCGGTCGGTCCGTGAGCTGCTCGACGGGGCGGCCCCGTCGTTCTGGCCGGACGCCGGGGCGGGACGCGAGCTCGTCCGCGCCTGGTAGAGGCCGGTCAGCGAAGGCTGGTCAGCGAAGGCCGGTCAGCGGCCCCGCAGGCCGTGCTCGGCGAGGGGGCCGAGGCGCAGGCCGGCGTCCTCGCACCGGGCGGNGATCTCCGGCAGGGCGCCGAGCGCGCTGCGCCAGGCACCGGGCGCCGACGTGCAGTCGCAGTCGTGCAGCAGCACGGTGGCCCCGCCGCGCAGGTCGGGCGCGAGGGTGTCCAGGACGCTGCGCGGGGTCGCCTGCGCCGTCCAGTCCCGACCCCACGCCGACCACAGCACCGGCGTCAGTTCCAGGTCGCGGGCGGCGACGAGCAGTCCGGCGGAGAGGATGCCGTGCGGCGGCCGGACGAAGCGCGGGGTGCGCCCGGTGACCTCGGCGACCAGGTCGCGGGTGCGCACGAGCTGGTCACGGGTCGACCGCGGGCCGCGCAGCAGCATCGGGCGGTGGTCCCAGCCGTGCACGGCGAGCTCGTGACCGGCGGCGACCATCTCCCGGGCCAGACTCGGCGAGCGCTCCAGCAGGCTGCCGAGGACGAAGAACGTCGAGCGGACGTCGAGTTCGGCGAGCACGTCGAGGAACTGCGGGGTCGAGGCGGGGTCGGGCCCGTCGTCGAAGGTGAGCGCGACGTGGTCGTCGGCGCCGACCCCGGCGAGCGTCGGGGTGACCCGCAGCCGCAGTCGGCGCAGGGTCGCCAGCGAGGGCAGGCCGTAGGTGAGGCCCGCCGTGGCACTCAGCGCCACCGCCGTGCGGGCGGCGCGGCGTCCCACGATGGACCCGCGCGTCGTGACGGACCGCGTCATGACGCCAAACTCTGCCACACGTGCCGCCGCGCCCCCAGCGCGCCCCGGCCGGCGGCCCGATATGTCAGGACCGACCGCCGTGCGGGCCGATCGGCATACATTCCTTCCACGCAGACGTGTCGACGGCCACCCGCCGGTGGCGGGCGGTCGTCGCCGCCCCGACCCGCGAAAGGCCCCATGACCCTGGCCCCGACCCTGCAGAAGGGCGCCAACGCACCCGTTCCCGCCGGGGTGCTACGCGTCGCGGTCGGCTGGGCGCCGGGCCGGATGGTGGACGTCTGCGCCGTCCTCGTCACCGAGCGGGAGCGGGTTCGCTCCGACGCCGACTTCGTGTTCTTCAACGCGCCGAGTCACCCCTCGGGCGCGGTCACCCTGACGGCCGCGGGCCCCGGGACGGCCGGCCTGGTGGTGACGCTGCCCCGGGTGGAGCCGGCGGTGAGCCGGATCGTGATCGCCGGATCCCTCGACTCGGGGACCTTCGCCGACCTCGCCGACCTCGCCGTCGAGCTGACCGACCGGGCGGGCCGGCCGGTGGCCCGGTTCGTCGCGGAACCCGACGGGCCGGTCACCGCGCTGGTATTCGGGGAGCTCTACCGCCGGGCGGGTGGCTGGCGGTTCCGCGCCGTCGCCCAGGGCTGGGACAGCGGCCTCGCCGGCCTGGCCCGCGGCTTCGGCATCAACGTCCGCGCCGACATCCCCACCGACGACCCCGACGGCGACGCCCCGACCAGCACTCACCCGACCAGCGCCCACCCGACCAGCGCCGACGTCACCAGCAGCGGTCCGGCCGGTGACGATGCGGCCGGTCACGAGCCGACCGGTCACGAGCCGACCGGTGTGGAGCCCACCCGGGTGCTGCCCGAGGTCGACGCGGATACCCGCTCAGCCAGCGAGGCCGGGGTCGGCGCCGAGGACGCTGTCACTGCCGGGGAGGAACGCGAGGCCCGCACCGACGAAGAGGCCGCGGCGCAGGCCGAGGTGCCGCGAAGCCGCTCGCCGCGTCCGGCGCGGCGGATCCGGGCGGACTGGTATCCCGATCCGGTGCGCCCGGACCACATGCGCTGGTGGGACGGGGACCGCTGGCAGGGTCCGCCCACGCCGATCCTCACGGAGTCGGACACGAGCTGCGGACGGTGCGGCGCCCGCAAGCGGTGGCGGCTGCTCGGCGGCCCGCCGGCCTGCGAGGAGTGTGCGCAGGCGATCCGGGCGTACCTGTGGGACTGGCGGGCCCGCGTGGTGTCGTCGCTGACGCGGGACGACCCGACCGGCGCCGACCTCGAACCGCTGTGGGCCGACCTGCGCTACCAGCGGATTCCGGAGTCGGCGGGCTGGGAGATCGTCCAGGCGGTCGGGCAGGCACACCTGGAACGGCTGACGGCGTTCGCGTTCACCGACGGGGTGATCGAGCCGGACGAGGTCGACCGCATCGAGGCGGCCGCCACGCGCCTGCACCTGGCCGGCCCAGAGCTCGACGCCCTGCGCCAACGCCTCGCCCGAGGCCTGGAGCTGACCCGGATCGGCGCCGGCGAGCTGCCCCGGCTGCCCGCGGGTTCCCTGCACCTCGACCTCGACGAGATCGTGCACCTCGACGCGCCGGCCACCCTGGTCCAGCAGGCCGCGGCCGGCCCCCGCCACGCCCCGGGTCGGCTGCTCGCCACCAACCGCAAGCTGCGCTTCCTCGGTGAGACCGGGCGGGGCGCCGAACTCGGCCTGTCGAAGATCGTCGAGGTGGAGGCGCGGGGCGGGTGCGTCGACATCGCCGCTACCACCACCCGTGGCTCGGGCAGCTACCTCGTGGACGACCCGCAGTACGTCGCCGCGGTGCTGGCCGGGATCCTGCGGGTCGCCCGACGGCAGGTCATCGCGCCGGGCAGCCGGGCGAGCCGGGCGATCCCGCAGGCGGTGAAGGCGGAGGTGTGGCGGCGCGACGGCGGGGNGTGCGTCGAGTGCGGGGGCGGCGAACACCTGGAGTTCGACCACGTGATCCCGTTCAGCCGCGGCGGCGCGTCCAGCGTCAACAACCTGCAGCTGCTGTGTCGGCGGTGTAACCGTTCCAAGGGCGCGCGGATCTGACGGCGGACGGCGGCGAGCAGGACGCGGCGGACGGCCGCACCCAGCTGACGGCTGACGAGGAATCGGGCGACTCGCCGGGAATGGCGGTTGCATCCCGAGGGAAGGATCGGTGAACGGATCCATGGCACAGGCGGGAGATGCGTCCACGGTGGGGGCGAACGACGTGGTGACGAACGACGTGGTGACGAACGACGTGGTGACGAACGACGCGGTGGCGAGCGACGCGGTGGCGAGCGACGCGGTGGCGAGCGACGTGACAGCGGAAAGTGATGGGAGGGCCACGGCACCGGGCGTGTTACCGGTTTCGGCTGCCCCGCCGGCGCCGCGGACCCTGCCGTCGCAGCCGACGCCGGCTGCCCCGCCGGCCCCCGAGCCGGACGGTGGGACGGCCGCCGTCGGGTCGGACGGCACGGCGGTGCTCGCCGTCTGGTTCCTGACCACCGAGGAGCGCGGGAATCCGAGCACCGACCTCGACCGGCGCCATCCCGACGGCCGGCCGTGGACCACCGGCAACCTCGTCGTGCCGCTCGTGCACGGCCGGGACTACTTCACCCGCCTGCTGGAGACCGTCGAGGGACTCGGCGACGGCGACCTGCTGCTGTTCACCGACTGGCGCGGGGACCTCGACCAGCGCCTGGACGGCGCCGGCTCCGAGGTCGGCGAGGTGCTGGGCCGGGCGGCCCGGCGCGGGGTGGCGGTCCGCGGCCTGATGTGGCGGTCCCACCTGGAGCTGCTGTCGTTCAGCTCGAAACCGAACCGGCTGCTCGCTGAGCAGCTCACCAGCTCCGGGGCTCGGGTCGTGCTGGATCAGCGGGTGCGCCGCGGCGGCTCCCACCACCAGAAGCTGGTCGTCGCGCGTCCCGCCGGCGATCCGGCGGCCGGTGTGGCCTTCGCCGGCGGGATCGACCTGTGCTACAACCGGCGCGACGACGCGGCCCACGCGGGCGACCCGCAGAGCCAGCCGATGGCCGCCCCGTACGGCGACGCCCCGCCCTGGCACGACATCCAGGTGGAGGTGCGCGGCCCGGCCGTCGGCGATCTGGAGCACACCTTCCGCGAGCGGTGGGACGACCCGTCGAGCCTGGACAACCCGAACCCGCTGCGGCGGCTGTTCTACCGGATCCGCCCGGTGGCGACCCGGACCGACGAGCTGCCGCCCCAGCAGCCCGATCCGCCGGCGGCCGGCCCGCACAACGTCCAGATCCTGCGGACCTACCCCCGCAAGCTGCGCCCGGCGTACCCGTTCGCCCGCGCGGGCGAACGCTCGATCGCCCGCGCCTACCAGAAGGTGCTCCGCCGCGCCCGCCGGCTGATCTACCTGGAGGACCAGTACATGTGGTCCGCCGAGGTCGCCCGGCTGTTCGCCGACGCGCTGCGCCGCTCCCCGGAGCTTCATCTGATCATCGTGGTGCCGCGCCATCCCACCCAGGGCGGGCGGTTCTCGCTGCCGCCGAACCTGGTCGGCCGGGAGCAGGCGCTGGAGCTGTGCCGGGCGGCGGGCGGCGACCGGGTCGGGGTGTACGACGTCGAGAACCACGCCGGCACCCCCGTGTACGTGCATGCCAAGGCGGTGACGGTCGACGACGTGTGGGCCTCGGTGGGGTCGGACAACCTCAACCGCCGGTCGTGGACGCACGACAGCGAGCTGGCCGTCGCGACGATCGATGACACGCTGGACCCGCGCGAGCCGCGCGACCCGGCCGGTCTGGGCGACGGCGCCCGGGTGTTCGCCCGGGACCTGCGGCTGCGGCTGTGGCGCGAGCACCTCGACTGGGCGGGCCCGGACGACGAGCTGCTCGACCCGGAGACCGGCTTCGCGGCGTTCCGTGCCCGCGCCGAGGACCTGGCCGCCTGGCATGCCGGCGGGCGGGTCGGGGATCGGCCGCCGGGGCGGGTCCGTCCGCACCGCCCGGCCCGGCTGAGCCGGTTGCGCCGGGCCTGGTCAGCTCCGCTCTACCACTCGATCTACGACCCCGACGGCCGGCCGCACCGGTTGCGCGCCGCAGGCGAGTGGTGACGGCCACCGGCGCCTCCCGGGGCCCGACCGCAGCCCACGCCACCCACGTGCCACCCAGAGCACACCCAACGGGTCGGTAGATGTGCGGGTAGCACCTCGACCGCACCGACCGGTAGGCACCATGGAGGGATGCCGGTCGATGCCCGCCCGGCATGGGTTGTGCGCCTGCCGCCCGGGGCTGGTTGGCATCGGGGCGGACGGACGTCGGGCCGGCGGGCGTCGGGCGGGCGGGCGTCGGGCGGGCGAGCGTCGGGCGGGCGAGCGATGCCGGGAGAGCGCCGCGGGTGGGGCGCGTCGAGGAAGGGCGCAGCGTGCGGATCGGACGGCTGGGCCCGATCGGCTGGTTGTTCGTGGTCGCGGTCGTGCTCGTGACGGGAGCGGTGGCCGTCAACCGCACCTCGCACGACCACCCGCGGGTGGCGATGTGGGGCGACTCGTTGGCCTGGGAGGCGGGTGCGTCGTTCAGCCGGACGGTGCGCGCCGACGGTCACAGCCAGGTCCTGGTGCGCACCTGGGGTGGCACCGCCGCCTGCGACTGGCTGACCGACATCCACGACCAGGCCCGACGCTGGCGGCCGACCGTGGCCGCGCTGGCCTTCTCCGGTAACCAGGGCACGGCGTGCATGCAGGGACGTGACCTGGTGACCGCCTACCGGGAGGACGTCACCCGGGCGGTCGAGCTGCTGACCGGCCGGGGCGCCGAGGTCGTCCTCGTCGACGCCCCGCCCCGGCGCGACCAGCCGGTCGACGCCGCCGGGCTCACCCCGCTGGACCGGGTGTGGCGGCAGATCGCCGCGACCCACCAGCACACCCGCGTCGCCCCCGCCGGCCGGGCGATCACCGCCGGCGGACGCTTCACCACGACGCTGCCGTGCATCGCCGGGGAGACCTGCGGCCCCGGCGGGATGGTCACGGTACGCAGCCCGGACGGCACCCACTTCTGCCCGTTGGTCCAGCCGCCGATGACCGCCTGCCCGGTGCCCTCCCCCGGCGCGGTCCGCTACGGCACCGCGATCGCCCGTGCGACCCTCGACCGGCCCGCCGGCACCGGTGGCAGCGGCAGCAGCGGCACCGGCGACGACGAGCAGCGGGTGGCCGGCGCGCCAGGCGGGCACCCATCGCGGTCCTAGCCGGTCCGTCAGCCACGCCGGTCCGTCAGCCACGCCGGTCCGTCAGCGGCCGCTGGCCAGCGCCCCCGCGCGGGCACGGAATCGACCAGGTCAGGACGCCTCACCGAGCGATTCCCACCCGCCTCGTGATGCCGAGTAGTCAAATGTCGACTCTGACCGGCAACCCCATGACTCCAGCCACTACCGCCTGTCCCCAGCAGGATTCCCGGCCAGATTGCGGCCAGATCGTGCCGAGGCTTCGGTACGGTTTTTCGGCCAGAAACCGGCATTACACCTCGGCACGATTCCGTGCACAACTCATTACAGAAAGATACGAAGGGCGTGGCGGCCGGTAGGGGCGCAGAACCGCAAGGCGATCCCTGCCAGCCAACCCCCTTGGCCGCTGACCGCTGACGGCTCAGGGCGTCCAGCAGCTCAGGGCATCCAGCGGCTCAGGCGACCCGGCGGCCGGTCGTGGCCATCCGCCGCCCGGTCACCGAGCGTCGGTGCACGCCCAGGTCGTCGCGCCACGACAGGTAGGTGCGGTCGGACATGCCGATGACGGACAGCCTGTCGGCCAGGTCGGCGGCGAGCGCCTCGACCTCCTGCGGGTGGTAGACCCGCACGGCGAGACCATGCTGGTCGACGGAGGTGATCCCCGCCCGGTCCCCCAGGCTGGCGTCGAGCTGATCGGCGAGCTCGTCCGGGCCCGCGATCCCGCGGGGCAGCTCCGGCCATGCGACGTCAACGACCAGACCGTACGTGGTCATGAGTCCCCTCCTCCGATGGACGTCGCCGTCCCGGCCGCATCGGCGGGACCGGCAGGGTAACCGGCGGACATTCGTCCATCCCTGCAGAGAACATCCCCACCGGCGGGGGATCGAATCATGACATTACGGAATGGTCCGCCATTCCGGACTCCGTCGGCGCCTCGCCGATCTGGCGGCCAGCCCCCGACGGCCCGGCGTCGGGCGGTGCGGCGTCGGCGGTGAAGGCCGCCCACAGGCGGGCGTAGGGGCCGCCGGCGTGGAGGAGCTCGGCGTGCGTCCCCTGCTCGGCGACGCGGCCGTCGGCCATCACCACCACCCGGTCGGCGCGGGCGGCGGTGGTGAGCCGGTGGGCGATGACGATCGTGGTCCGCCGGGTGGTGACCGCCTCGGCGGCGGCGGTGACCGCCGCCTCGGTGGCGAGGTCCAGGGCGGCGGTCGCCTCGTCGAACAGCAGGATGTCGGGGTCGGCGAGCTCGGCGCGGGCGAGCGCCAGGAGCTGGCGCTGCCCGGCGGACAGTCCACGCCCCCGCTCGCCGACGGGATGGTCGTAGCCGTCGGGCAGGGTGTCGATGAAAGTGTCGGCGCCGACCGCGCGGGCCGCGGCCCGCACCTCGTCGTCGGCGGCGTCGGGCCGGGCGTAGGCGATGGCGTCGCGGATCGTGCCGGAGAACACGAACGGCTCCTGCGGGACGACACCGAGCCGGCGGCGGTAGGCCGACAGGTCGAACTCACGCAGGTCGACGCCGTCGATCCGGATCGCCCCGCCGGTGACGTCGTAGTACCGGGCGATGAGCTTGACCACGGTGGACTTGCCCGCGCCCGTCTCACCGACGAACGCGACGGTCTCGCCGGGGGCGATGCGCAGGCTCACCCCGTCGACGGCGTTCCCCGCCGGGCGCTGCGTGCCGGCCGCACCGGCCGCACCCGCCGCGCCACCAGCGCCCCCGGTGCCCGCCGCGCCACCGGCGATGGTGTAGGCGAAGTGGACGTCGTCCAGCACCACCTCGCCGGACAGGCGGCCGACCGGGCGGGGGTGCTCGGCCGGCGGCGTCGACGTCGGGGTGCGCAGCAGGTCGGACAGCCGGCGCAGGCCGACCATCGCCTGCTGGTAGCCGTCGAACACCTGGGAAAGCTGCTGCACCGGTGAGAAGAACAGGTTGACGTACAGCAGAAAGGCGAGCAACGCACCCGCCGAAAGCGATCCGTGCACGGCGAGATGCGCGCCGATGCCCAGCACGAGGGCGCCCGCGATCCGGGAGAGGAACTCCACGAAGGGGAAGTACAGGGCGATCATCCGTTGTGCCCGCATCCGCGAACGTCGGTAGGAGTCGGCGAGCCCGCGGAACCGCTCCTGGTTGACCCGCTCCCGTCCGAACGCCTGCGCGACGCGCAGCCCCGTCAGGTTCTCCTGCAGGGAGGCGTTGACGGCGCTGACCCGCTCCCGGGACTCGGTGTAGGCGGCCGACGAGCGGCGCCGGAACACCACCGTCACCGCGATCAGCACCGGCAGCACGGCGATGACCACGAGGGCGAGCTGGGCGTCGAGCAGCAGCAGCGCGATCAGCACGCCGAAGAAGGACAGCAGGCTGACGATCGCGGTGACCAGGCCGGTCTGCAGGAACGTCGACAGGGCGTCGACGTCGGTCGTCATCCGGGTCATGATCCGCCCGGCCAGTTCGCGCTCGTAGTAGTCGAGCCCGAGTCGCTGCAACTGCGCGAACGTCTTGACCCGCAGCACGTAGAGCAGCCGCTCGCCCATTCGGCCGGTGACCCGGGTCTGCCAGATCTGGACGAGCCAGTCGGCGAGGGTGACGGCGAGCGCGACGCCCGCGGTGGCGAACAGAACACCGCGCGCCTGCGCGCTCACGCCCGCGTCGACCGCGTGGCGCACCAGCGCCGGCACGGTGAGGCCGGCGACGGCGTCGAGGGCGACCAGCAGCAGCCCCACCACGAGCGGGACGCGCACCCAGGACAGCAGCCGGCGCAGCGTGAAGTCCGGGTCGGGCGCCGCGGCGGCGGCCTGGTCGACCCGCGGGTCGTCGCGGGCCGGCGGCAGGGCGTCGACCCTGGCGAGCAGCTCCGGCGTCGCCGGCACGTCCCCGAACGCCCCGCCCCCGCTGAGCACCCGTCCCGATCGTCCCCCGCCGAACCCGCGTCCCCCCGGAACGGAGCCGAACCCACGCCCCGACGGCGCCGCCCCGAAGCCCGAGCCCGACGGCGCCGCGCCGAACGCCCGGCCGGACGGCGGCCTGCCGGTGTCTTCCGTCACCACCAAGCCGGGCGGCTGGACGAGCTGCTCTTCCTGGTCTTCCTCGGCGTCCTCGGCGAGGGTGTCGCCGGGGCCGGCGAGCAGGCGGCGGAACAGCGGGCTGCGGGCGGCCAGCTCGTCCTCGGTGCCGACGTCGACGATCCGGCCGGCGTCGAGTACCGCGATCCGGTCGGCGAGGTGCAGGGTGGAGCGGCGATGCGCGATGAGCAGGGTGGTCCGTCCGCGCATGACCTCGCGCAGCGTGGCGTGGATCGCGGCCTCGATGCGGGCGTCGATCGCGGAGGTGGCGTCGTCGAGCAGCAGCACCCGCGGGTCGGACAGCAGGGCGCGGGCGAGCGCGACCCGCTGGCGCTGCCCGCCGGAGAGGGTCAGGCCCTGCTCGCCGACGACGGTGTCGTAGCCGTTCGGCAGGTCGCGGATGAAGCCGTCGGCCTGCGCCGCCTGCGCCGCGGCGACGATCTGGTCGTCGGTGGCGTCCGGCCGGCCGTAGGAGATGTTCGACCGAACCGTGTCGGAGAACAGGAAGCTGTCCTCGAACACCACCCCGATCTGGGCGCGCAGCGAGGCCAGCGTCAGCGTGCGGACGTCGTGGCCGTCGAGGCGGACCGTGCCGGCCTGCGGGTCGTAGAAGCGGGGCAGGAGCTGGGAGATCGTCGACTTGCCGGAGCCGGAGGTGCCGACGAGGGCCACCGTCTCGCCCGGGGAGATGCGCAGGCTGATGTCGCGCAGCACCGGCCGCGACGGCTGGTAGCCGAAGGTCACCCCGTCCAGCTCGATCAGCCCGCGGGCGGTGTCGAGGACGGTGGCGTCCGGCGCGTCGGTGATCGCCGGGTGGGAGTCGATGATCTCGAAGATGCGCACCGTGCTGGCCTTGGCCTGCTGGCCGACGGTGAGCAGGCCGGCCAGCGTGCGGGTCGGGCCGATGAGTGCCCCGAGGTAGGTGCTGAAGGCGAGGAAGGTACCGAGGGTGATCCGGTCGGTCAGCGCCAGCCAGCCGCCGAGCGCCAGCACGGCGACCTGCCCGAGCGCGGGCACGGCCTGCATCGCCGCACCGAACCGGCTGGTGATCCTCACGGCCCGCATCCGCAGCGCGAACAGCGTCCGGGCATGCCCGGCGAGCCGGTCGAGCTCCCGGTCCTCCTGCCCGAAGCCCTTCACCACCCGGACGCCCGCGACCGCCTCCTCGACGGCCCCCGCGACCTCGCCGGCCTGCTGCTGGGCCGCCCAGGTGGCGGGGAAGACGGTCCTGCGCGCCCGGAAGCCGAGCAGGAACAGCGCCGGCCCCATGGCGAGGGCGATGAGGGTCAGCAGCGGCGACAGCCACGCCATCGCGACCAGGGAGGCGACGAACAGCACCAGGTTGCCGGCGACCATCGGCAGGTACGACAGCAGTCCCTGGATGGCGCCGACGTCCGAGATCGCCCGGCTGACCACCTGACCGGTCTGGACCTGGTCCTGCCGGGCCCCGTCGAGCCGCTCGATGGTGCTGAAAACCTCGTCACGCAGATCGTACTGGACGTCGAGCGACAGCCGGCCGCCCACGTACCGCCGCACGAACGCGGTGGCGAAAATGGCCACACCGGCGGCGAGCAGGACGACCAGGTACGGCGTCAGCGAGTGCCGGTGGGTGACGACGACGTTGTCGATGACCTGCCGCTCGACCAGCGGGACGGCGGCGGTGACGAGCGTGCCGAGCAGCGCCGCGCCGAACGCGAGGATGACGTTGCGGCGGTAGACCATGACCTGCCGCCCGAGCCGCCGCAGCCAGCGATCCGGCTGGTCACGCTGCGGTGCGTCCGCTCGGGCCGGCCTCTCGCCCGCCGCCGGGCCACGGCTCGTCGCCGTGCTGTCTCTCACCGCAGGGCTCTCGCTCGCCGGCGCGATCTCGCTCGCCGCCGGGGTCTCGGCTGTCGGCGGCGGGTCCGTCGTTGCGGCGGGGCGGCGGCCCTGGTGCGGAAGCTCCGATCCGCCCGGTTGAGGCGGATCGGCAGCGGGATGCGCGGAGCGAGACGGCCCACCGGCGAGGCGAGGCGTCTCGGCTGAGGATGGTTCGGGGCTCGCGGTGGACCTCCAGGTCAGCAGGTTCCGACGGATCCGGCCGTGCGCGGGCGGGGCGCGGGCGCCAGCATCGGACGCGCGGGCCGCGGGCGGCACGGGGACGCCACGGAACGCATCGACGTCAACCTCCAGCCCTGCCCGACCGTACGCCGCACGGCACCCGGTCGCGGTCAGCTATGTCTATCAGCGAAACATCCCTGGAACCCGGTTGATGCCCGGACCGCTCCGGGCCCGGACCACACCCTGCCCCGGATCCGCCCGTCCACCCCGCCCCCACCGGGGCCGTCGCCGCCCTCCGCCCGAGCGCCTCGGCCCGCAGGTCCGACCCCCCCCGACCACACCCCCGCGACGCCTGGTAGAGTTCTCCATGTCGACGCGGCAACCGCAGGGGAACGCGAAGGCAACGCGCCGTTAGCTCAATTGGCAGAGCAGCGGACTCTTAATCCGCGGGTTCGGGGTTCAAGTCCCTGACGGCGCACCCGCTCCCACCAGGCATTTCAGCCGCTCCAGCCGGTCTGCCGTTGTGGCCCAAGCAGCCAGCCCGGCAGCCGCGGGCAAGCATCATTCATCCTCGGCGCCTTCCGGCTGGTTACTGCTGTTTTCAACATCCGGCCTCGCTTCCCGCTGCCCACTGCGCCAACGGACTGCGGCACCGGCCCGACATGGCCGCCGCCCTCGCCGACCGCGACATGCGGACCGTGCTGGCGATCTACAAGCGGTGAACCGGCGCGTCTCAACCCCAGATCGCGACCATGACTGGGGTGCCGCAGCCGACGATCAGTCTCATCCTCAACGGCAAGCGCCAGGTCTCCAGCATCGAGACCTACGAGAAGTTCGCCGAAGGACTCGACATCCCCCGCGAGCGCCTCGGCCTCGCCGCCGCCCCATCCCCCGCGGACCAGCCGGCCGAAGGCGCTCCGGGATCAGCCGTCGCGGTAGTAGCCGCCGACGCTGGGCCGGACCGGCGGACGGTCCTCGCCGCGGTCGGGGTCGCCGCGTGGGCGATCGATGAGGAGCTGGACGAGGTCACCCGGCGGATGCAGCTCTTCGCCGCGTCCAACGTCGATGACGCCTCCTTGGAACAGTTGGAAGCGAGCGCCGAGGTCGTCGGCCGCCGGGCCAAAAATTTCCTGACCACCGCCGCCCCCTGGCGCACGGTGCCGGAGATCGCGAACGTCGCGGACGCAGTCAAGGCGTGGCGGATGCCCACGGCATAGCCTGTTGGGCCGTGCCACTCACCCCCCGAGCAGCAGGCCGACGCCGACAATTGGGAAACCTTCCGCCGCACCGAGCGGATGGCCGACCACTGGTGGTGGCGCCCCGGATGGCGACCCGACCGGCACTACCTGACCTGATATCTCGTCTTCCACGACCAGGCCCTCACCGACCATGTGGCCGGGTTTCAACGCGAGCTTGCCGACCTGGACTACCTCGACCCCGTGCCCGTCGACGGCCTGCACATGACCGTGCAGGGAGTCGCGTTCGCCGACGAGATGCCCCCCGACCAGGTCGCCGCCCTCAGGAAGGCCGCGGACGAGCAGTGCGCCGACATCGAACCGTTCACCCTGGCTGTCGGCCCGATCGCCGCCTATCCCGGCGGGACGTTCCTGCGCGCCGCCCCCTGGGCACCCGTTGCCGAACTCCGGGAACGACTACGCACCGCCATCGGCACCGCGCTCGGCCCGGACCGGGTGTCCGACGAGCCGGCCCGGTTCAAGCCCCACATCAGCGTCACCTACTGCAACGCCACCCCACCGGCCACCGAAGTCATCGGCCGCCTCACCTCCCTACGGCAGCGCCCACCGATCAGCCTCCCCGTAGCCAGCGTCGACCTCCTCGAACTCCGCCGAGACGGCCACGCCTACCGCTGGGACATCCGCCACCACATCAACCTCACCACCTGAACCACGATGAGGGCCAGAAGCACGCCGACCGGCATGCACACCCGGCGGCAGCATGTCGAAAAACCATCGCACGCTGCCGAATCCCTTGTTTAGGATCAAGACACGGTGCGGGCCGCGCCGCGCGACCGCCTGCGCGCGGCCGTAGACGGCCGTGCTCGCCGGGCGCGTCGCAGCCCGCACTGCCGAGACGATCCGGAGATATTCGAAGAGCGTTACTGGCTAACAGATTGGGAGAGCAGCCGAAAGCGAGGCAGGGCGCCGCGCCCATCCGCCACACATATCCGGTTAGCGGCTGAGGACGAGAAGTACGCGCTAGCACATCTGGCCGGGAGACCGCATCACAGTGCCATGCTCCGAGCGAATCGACCCGCACACCTACCAAGCGAGATCACGGGAGACAGGAAACGATAACACGACCAAGATTACCCCTCATTTCTTATGCGAGGTGGAAAATTTCTAGTGAGAACGCTTCCCTCATTGTCGCAGTTGTCGGAGTGTGCGGCACTCTGGCATCTTCAATATTTAGCCAGCAGTTGTCGCAGCGCGTCAGACTTCAAGAGTTGGAGCATAACGAGCGCCAACGCCTTGCAGAGCAAGAGGCCGCCAAGGAACGGCGAAATATGGATCAACGGCGTAACTGCTATGTCCAGTTGAACGCCAATGATCGAAATTATCGCGACGCGATGCTAGCTTATGCTTACGCATTAAAGGCAGAGTCTGCCGGCGAGGCCGAAGCGGCGGAGGTGGCGGCGGCCCGACGAGCCCAGCGTGATAGCCGGGCAGAAGCTCAGATGACTGCGAGCGACGAGGTTCTCAACAGCGAAGGTGGCATCAACGCCCAGCTCACCGAGGCCTATCGACTCCTGAAGCAGATTGAGCGCGCAAGCGATGCGAACACGCGTGAGCCCCTACTGGAGGAGGTCATTGAGCTTTTGGACGAGATCATCCTTATGATGTCGCGGATGAGAGCAATCATGCGGATCGAGCTAGCGATCACCGACAGATCGCCATTCGAAGATTAGCACCCCGGTCAGCCTTCGTGATTATTACCAGCACAGATCGAGACCACCAGCCTGACTGCATCTGTGGGTATCGAGATCTGTCGACCGTTCGAACCGGGCCAGGTTGGTGCCTGACGCGTCTGCTCTCCCGGCAGCCGTGGAGTCGGGGCCCCGTGTATCCACCGCTGTACCCGAGCCTGCGGACGTCGGTGGACACCGGCGGACACTGGCCGGCGTCGAAGCCCAGGTCGCGCCGACATGGTGGATATCGGTGGACGTCCGTGGACGGCGCGCTGGCTACTCTTAATCCGCGGGTTCGGGGTTAAAGTCCCTGACGGCGCACCCGCTCCCATCAGGCATTTCAGCCAATCTGGCCGGTCCGCCGGAGTGCTTCAGGTAGCCATGGGTACACACCACTCACTTCTCGCGACGCAGCCGAAGCATCACCCGGCTCCGGGTCGACCCCGGCGAGACGGCTCAGAAACAGCCGCACCGTGGTCAGCGCCTCGGCGTAACCGGCCCTGTACGCCTCCTGCTCACCGGACGTCATCCACCGCGCCCGGCCCGGCACCGCATTCGGCATCGGCAACACCGAGCCCTGCAACATCAGCAGGTCCCGCCGAAAGAGCGCCTCCGGACGGCGCATCCGATAGACCATGACCAGGTCGACATCGCCGTAGGCCGTGGTGAACTCCAGCCCGGAGGGCAGGTCTGGTTCAAGTCCCTGACGACGCACCCGCCACTAGGTCTTGGACTTGGCGTTCATCTCGGCCACGGCGATGGCCTGGTGCAGGCAGTTGTAGGCGACGGTCTGGTCACGGCAGGGCAGTTCGGCGGTGAACGCCACCACTCACCGGGACGCGGGGCCCCCAAAGATGATCTTTGGTCGACCAGACCCGGGGCTGTGCGCTGGTCAGTTCTACGCAGAGTCGCCCGCTACCGAACGCTGGACGACTTCGAACTCCAGCAGGGACGAGCCGGAGGCCACGGGACGGGCGCGCTCGCCGGAGTGTGCCTCCATGGCCGGGCCGGTGAGCCAGGCCTGGAAGGACTCCTCGCTGTCCCAGTGGGTCACGACGAAGTACCGGTCGTCGCCCTTCACCGGGCGCAGCAGCTCGAACGAGACGAAGCCGGGCTGGCCGTCCACCGCATGCAGGCGGTTGGCGAAGCGCTTCTCCAGCTCGGGGCCGGCGCCCTCGGGAACCTCGATGGCATTGATCTTCACGACGGTCACCCGTTCAGCCTAGGCCCATTCCGGGCAGCCGTTGCAGGGCACGGCGACGTCGGCCGGGACGCGGGGCGGCTTCGGCGCTCATCGGTCCGGGCTGCCCACAGGGCGCTGATGGGCAGCGCCCAGATGCGGTCATCGAGGTCGAAGGGCATCGAGGTCGAAGGGCATCGACCTCGTGGCCGTCGCGGGAGCGGAGGTGATGCAGCCGGGCCCGCGCAGTACAAGGTTTGCCGGTGGCGAGGCCCGGTGGCTGCCCTCCGGCCGGGGTCCAGATGGCGGTTACCCGCCGGGCGGCCCGATCGAGCGGGCGGACGTGACTCCTGTGACCCGGCGGGTGATCGAGTAGACGTCACGATGAGCGGAACGTTTCTCGCCGACCGCCGGCACTGACAGCCCCGCCGCGCAGGAGCCGGCCGATCGGGGAGTCGTCGAGGTGGGCCAGCAGGTCGTCCGGTCCGGTGTAGACGGCGACGGCCCCGGCCTCGCGTAGCTCGTCGCGGCCGATGCCGCCGGACAGGACCGTCACGCAGGGTATCCCGGCGTGGGCCGCCGCCAGGACGTCCCAACGGGTGTCGCCGACCATCACGGCGTCGGCCGGGTCGACACCGGAGCGTTCCAGCGCGATCTGGACGATGTCCGGCGCCGGCTTCGACGTCTCGGCGTCGGCGGAGGAGGTCACCGCGCTCAGGCAGTCGTCGACGTCGAGGGCCTCGCGCAGCGCCCGCAGCTCGTCGGCCGGCGCCGAGGTGGCCAGCACGACCTGCCCGCCGCGGCGGGCCACCTCCCGCACCAGCTCCCGGGCACCGGGCAGCGGCTGGACGAGGCCGAGGAAACCGGCGTAGTGCTCGGTGTGGGCGGCGGTCAGGATGTCGTCACGGCGGCGGTCCCGGTCCGGCGCCAGCGCGTCCAGGAGCTGGTCGGAACCCATCCCGACATGGCGGTGGACGGCGACCATGGTGACCGGGTGCCGCTCCTGCCGGAACGCCCGGAACCAGGCCAGCACATGGGCGTAGTTCGTGTCGACCAGAGTGCCGTCGAGGTCGAACAGGACGGCGGGAGCGGAATCGGTCACCGTCCGCTCCTACCCCGGCCCGATCGCCTTACCCGGGTGAGCGAGGTGCTCGTGACGTGGCCGGGTCTCTGCCGGGGCCGGAGGTTCCCGGGTCCGGCGGTTACCGTGCGGCGGTGACGGAAGACCGGGTCGGCGAGGACGACGGCGGCGTCGCGCGGGCCAGGAACGAGACCGCGGCCGAACGGGCCGACCGTAACTGGAGCGAGTGGGTCGCTAGCCAGGCGGCGGGGGCCAGGGGCTCCGCCGGTCAGATCTTCGTCAGCGCATCGGGCTTGTGCACGGCTTCGCCACCGTTGTCACTACGGACGAGATACTGCGGTTCGTCCCCGCTGGCCCGGACGGTCCGCCCGGCCGCCTCGGTGTCGCCGGTGATCCGGCGGACGACCTCACCTGTCGCGCTGCCGCCATGGCTGGACCAGCGCACCCGGTCTCCCTTGGTGAACTCCGTCATGATTCCCCCATCGCCTCGGGACCTTCTCCCGGGGACTACCCCGCACCTCCGCCGGCACTCGACGGCACGACCACGACCACGACCACGACCACGACCCGCGAGGATGCCCGACCCGCTACTGAGTGAGAGCCGTCAGGATCGACCCGAAGATGGCGTCGAGGGCGTCCAGCTGGGCGTCGGTGAGGGCGTCGAAGACGCTGGTGCGGACGAAGGCGACGTGCGCCGGTGCGGCGCGCTCGATCGCCGCCCGTCCCTGCTCGGTCAGCGCCACCAGGGCGCCGCGGCCGTCGTCGGCGCACTCCTCCCGGGCGACCAGACCACGGCGTGCCATCCGGGAGACGTGGTGGGACAGCCGGCTCTGCTCCCAGGACAGCGCGCGCGCGAGCCTGGTCACCCGAAGACGCCCGGCGGGGACGTCGGTGAGACGGACGAGGACCTCATAGTCGGCCAGCGAGAGCCCGGCGTCGGCGGCGAGCTGACGGTTCATCTGCGCGGTGAGCTGGCTCGTCATGAGCAGGTACCGACGCCAGACCCGCTGCTCACGCTCGTCGAGCCATCGCACGGGCTCGGCCGGGAATGCGCCGGCCCCGGAGTTGCTTGACACGTCATCAAGTTTAGATGACGCGTCATGGAGATGGGAAGGGTCCATCATGGTCAACGTGACACCGCAGCCCACGGTCGACGTCCGCCGCGCCGCCGAGCGGCCGACGACGAAGATCGACTGGCTCGACTCGAAGCACTCCTTCTCCTTCGGCCACCACTACGACCCGGCCAACACCCACCACGGGCTGCTGCTGGTCAGCAACGACGACACGGTCCGCGCGGGCGCGGGGTTCGAGACCCACCCACACCGCGACATGGAGATCGTCACCTGGGTGCTACGCGGCTCGCTGGTCCACCAGGACTCCACCGGCAACTCCGGGGTGATCTACCCGGGGCTCGCGCAGCGGATGAGTGCCGGGCGGGGCATCCTGCACTCGGAGAAGAACGACGCCTGGCGCCTCGCCGGTGGCGGTGACCCGCACGACGAGCCCGTGCACTTCGTCCAGATGTGGGTCGTGCCCGACGAGCAGGGCATCACCCCGGGCTACGAGCAGCTCGAGATCGACGGCGAGCTCCTCGGCGGCGGCCTCATCCCCGTCGCGTCCGGGATGGAACGCCACGACGGCGCCAGCGCGATCCGGATCAGGAACAGGTACGCCGCGCTGCACGTCGCCCGGCTCGGTGCCGGGCAGAGCGTCCAGCTACCCGACGCCCCCTATCTGCACCTGTTCGTCGCCCGCGGCGAGGTCACGCTGGAGGGGGCCGGCCCGCTGCACACCGGTGACGCGGTCCGGTTCACCGGCGTCGGCGGCCAGCGGGTCACGGGCGTCGAGCCCGCCGAGGTCCTGGTCTGGGAGATGCACGCCACCCTGCCCCACTGAACCCGGCGCCGGGCAACCTTGCCTGTGGGCGGACGGGGCCAGGCAAAGGCTGACGGCAGCACCTCTGCCGGCGGGCGACAACACGCTGCCGGCGGGAAACAACACGCTGCCGGCAGGCAGGGCCGATGGCGGGGGCGGCCGGGTTCAGCCGGCGGAGAACCAGGGATTCGCCGGGTAGTCGGCCGCGGCTTCCCGAAGAATGCGCACCCGCCCATCCGGGAAGGCACCATCGATGACCAGCCGGTTCACTTCCGACCAGAACGCCTCGCTGCTCCGCTCGGGCCTGGGCTGGCGGCGGTACGGAAGCCCCGCGCGCTCCAGCAGCCGGCGCGCGGCGGCCGGGTCGCTGTAGACGTCGGCGAGGGCGGTCGCCTCGCCGACGGTCAGGCTCGTCGACGCGGGCCCAGGAAACGGCGGCTTCCGCCGCTGCCCGTTCGCGGCCGGAGACTCTCCACCGGTGCCGCGCACAATCAGTTCGACCGCCCGGTACACCCGCCCCCGACCATCCATCTGCCCGACGACCGAGGCCATGGCATCGAGGCCGCCGTCGGTAGCGGCACATTCCGAGACGAAGGCGAGCAGCCAGAGCCGCCGAAACGACACACTCGGAACCTGCAGGGGCAACCCGAGCTGCCGTCCCGTCAGCCGGGCGAGCATGCTCAGGCTCGCCGGCTCGGCGAACAGCGGCTCCGCGTCGAGGACCTCCACGACGGCCTCGACGACCCCGCCGACCCCGCCGGTCCCGGCGCGGCCCGGTCCCGTCACCGGCCTGGCGTCACCATCATGCACATCGATCAGTCTGCCACTGCCGCCCACCGCACCCGCCCGGTTCACCGTGCGCCAGCCGAGCGCCGACGTCCAGCACCCCTAGCCCCCGACGGGGCACCAGGCGTTCGCGTGCCAGCCGTGCCTGCGACCGCAGGAGGCCCGGCTCTGCGGCAGGCCGCCGTCGACGACCTCCATGACGGCGATGAACTTGTCGGTCGGCGTCTGCTGCTCGAGGCGACCGCCGAAGTCGATCAGCCCGCTCTCCCCGTCGATGGCGTTGGCCCCGTGGATGTCGCTGAGCTCCCGCCACATCGCGGCGGGGCCGATGGGTACCTGGCTGGCGGCGATGTTGCGCAGCGCGCCCTCGACGGTCTGGACGGAGTCGTAGGCGAGGCTCGTGCTGCCGTCCAGGAAGCTGTCGTTGTTCGGCCCACACTCGGCCGGGAAGATACCCCTCAGTTCGGCGTAGAGAGCGCTTTCCGGTTCACACGGCTCCTTGTCGGCGGAGAAGGATAGATAGTAGTACGGCACCGCGGGGAACTCTCGCCGCTTCGTCGCCTCCGCCACGTAACGGGAGATCGCGTCGTTGCCGATGATGACCGGTGGCGCCGACTGGCAGTGCAGGTTGATGCTGTGCAGCACCGTCTCGAAGTCGATGTTCCGCCCGGCATAGAAGATCACCCCCGGAAAGCCGCACGCCTGCCTGCCGACGTCGTCTGCCGACGGGGCGTCGACATGCTCCGCGGACGTCCAACTGTCCGGCGCGAAGGCCTCGGTGGCCTCGATCCTGAAGCCGACGCCCGGGGCGCCGAACAGCTTCTCGGCGTCCGCGGCGAGGTTGCTGCTGTAGTCGTCACTGGGGTCCGCCGAGTACAGGATCCGCACCTCGGGCGCCAGTCCGGCGCGGGAGGCCAGCACGTTCTTGACGAACGCGGCCCCCACCGCGACCTCCCGCCGGTTCTGCGGTGAGACCTGGAAGTACATCTTCGAGGCGTCGGCGAGGCGGTCCGCCGAGAGGGTCACACCGATCGACGGGATCCCGGTGACGGTGAGCCTCCGGATGGTCTCCACGGTCTTGTCTCGGCTTTCATCGAGGCCCAGCACCGCCACGACCGGCGGGCTTTCACGGGACCGCCTGCTCAGCATGTCCGCGACCGCCGGTCCGTGCTGCACGTGTTCGCCGCCGTTGGCCAGGATCACCCGGGTGAGTGGCCCGTCGTGGGTGCCCGCGGCGAGCTGGGCGTGCTGGGCCGCCGCGACGCCGAGGAGCTCGCTCCGTTCCGACGTGAACGAGCCCGCGGGCGGCCCGCTCGAGGTCAGCCCCAGCAGGTAGACGATTGCGGCGTAGGGGCGCGACGGATTTTTCTCGTGCTGCGTCTCCGCGTCCTTGTTCTGCTGATAGATCTGCTGTTCCACCGGGACCAGGGTGCCTTGCGGGTCGGTAAAGGGGTATCGGTTCTCGCTCAGACCGACGCACTCGTTTCCGATCATGCTCAGCGTCGCGGCGTCGGGATGGTGGCGATCGAGGCCGCAGTGCGCCGTGCGCCAGCGCGCGTCGTCCTGGCTGGAGATCCGCAGCGGAATCGTGGCACCGAGCAGGACTCCCGCCGCGATCAGGACGGCGGCGACGCGGATGAACCAGCGTCGACACCACAGCGGCGGCGGGTCGAGGGTGAAATGTCGCGCCCTTTCCAGCGCGTTGCGGGTTTCCAGGAAGTACCGGGTCTGCAGGGTGTCCGCGCCAGGTGCCACGTCGTCGGGAACCGGAAGCGGCGTGGAAATGACGAAGGACAGGTACCAGGCCGTCGGCAGGCTCTCTCTGCTGTCGTTGGCCAGGCGCCCGCTCCAGTCCTCGTAGCTCTGCAGGGGGGCGTCGATCCCGGTCGGCCGGGCGGGGTCCTCGAGGGAACAGTCACGCAGCCGCGGGGGCACCGAGTCGCTGACCGCGATGACGAGCAGCGGATCGAACAGCGCCGTCTCGTTGCGGACGTCGCTGAGCAGGTCGAGGAAACGGAATCCGCCGTTGCGCTCGTCGACGCCCTCCAGCAGGGCCACCGGGTAGGCCGTCCGGCGCAGCGCGCGCAGGCGCCGACGCCGGTATGCCTGCCGCAGATCCGCCAGGAAGGCGCCGACCAGCAGCTTCGCATGAAACTCCTGGATCGCGCGGTTCTGGGCGGTGGCTTCGCACAGCCGTTCGGCAAAGGCGAGGACGGATTCGGGACCGTTGCGGGCGCGGTGCGCCTCGACCCGCAGCCAGGCGAACTCCGCGCCGAACGGCCCGGGCAGCCGTCCGGTCACCTTCAGCCGGAACCAGACCCGGGGAGTGAGGATCCGCAGCCACCGGACCGCGAGATTGGCGGCGGTCCCACCGAGGTCGGGCAGATCGCCACCGGCGGTGTCCCGGCGGCTGCGTTCCCGTTCTCGCAGCCTCTGTAGCAGCACCCGGTCCCGGTCGGCGTCCCGGTCGGCGTCCTCGTCGGCGAAGGACTGGGCGAGCAGCCAGCCGACGAGCCGGTAACGCGGAAAGCGGATGCGCCCGACGCTTTCCCGACCGAGCTCGGCGCGCATGCGCCGCAGAACGGGCAGGACTTCGTCGACCGCGGTGCGGGCATGCGGACCATCCGGCCCCGGCGGATCGCTGGGCTCCGGCGGATCGCTGGGCTCCGGCGGGTCGTCCGGGTGCGTCTGGCGCGGAAGCCGCGGCGCGAACGAGTAGCGGCTGACCGGAACGCGCCCCGGTCGGGCGTCCGCCAGGGATTCCGCGATCAACGCGGGGATTTCCGCGTCGTACTCGTCCACGAGAGAGAGGATGGGAAGACCCTGGCGTATCCCGTCACGTCGCCGCAGCCTGCGGGTGGTGACGGGCGCTTCGCCGCGTCCCGGTCTGCGCACCAGCACGTTGATGAGCGCGAGCAGGTCCGCTATGCCGGGAAACAGTGTTCTTCGGCCGGGGCGAGGCCGGCGTCCGGCCCGGGACGATCGGCCCCCACCGTCAACCGCCACAACGATCGTCTTTCATATTCCCGGTCATGGACCGCGAAAAGATCCTGTGCACGGAGACCCCCGTCTTTCTCCCACAGCCGCCCCGAAGGCCGCATATCCTCAGCCGCGGCTGCCGGCCGTCCCGCCATTACCTTCCGTCGAGGTGCGCCACCGTATCGCCGCCCGACGTGCGGGTTACGGACGAGCTGGTGTCGACTTCGTGACCGGAAATTGCCGCACGATAGCACACGCCGGATAGCGACACCTATGACAGCATTCCGAAACCATGATCATTCGGAGTTGCGCAGGGAGCGGAGGAGGAGACGGCCGAAGCGGGTGAGGAGCAGGGTGCCGGAACCGACAAGGGCGGCGAGTACGCCGATGGCCAGGGCGAGTGCCGAGTTCGTGCCCAGGACCTGGAGCACTGCGAACGCGGCGCCGAAAGGCAGGCCGATCACCGTGAGGACGCCAAGGGCTGCGCCGACCTGCTGGCCTTCCTGTGTCTGGGCGATCCGGGTCAGGTCGACGATCTCGGTGAGCACGGCGTCGAACCGTTCGGGCAGGTGGTGCTGTTCCTGGTAGGCGGTGAGGATGGTGTTCGCGGGTCCGTGATTGCTGGTGTCACGCAGCCAGTAGATATTGCGGAACCGGGCGGCGCGCGCCTCGAGCCGGGCGAGGTGGCGGGGAAGGTCGTCGGCCTCGAAGGCGCGGGCGGCTTCGTCGATCATCTCGGTGATGTTGACGTTCTGAATCATGCCGACGAGCAGGGCATCAAGGTATGCGGTGTGGGCGTAGAGCTGGGCGAAGCCGAAGTAGATGTCCTCGGCTCCGCGGTCGGGTCGCAGCCCGACGAACGCGGCGCCGTCCCGGTTGACCACACCGCGCCAGTCGGCAGAGAGGATCACGCGGCCGTCGAGGAGCTGATCGGCATGCTCGGGATCGGGTGGGAAGTCCGTGTTGGTGGTGCGTGACGCCAGGTGCCACAGCCAGGTGTCCGCGGTCGTCCACGAGTCGATGCGGACGGCGTCCGGGGGTGGCGGCGGGTCGGCGGTCGGGAAGGTCTGGAACGCGACCGTGAATGGTCTCGCCGGTGAGGCGAGGCAGGCCCAGGACGGCAGGACCGCAGCGAAGTCGGGGGGTGCCGCGGTGCTGCCGCGTCGGCCGGCGACGGCGCGCAGGACGTCGAGGAGCACCGACCCGTCGGCCCGAACGTGAAAGATCGCGAAGGCCCGGTCCGGGCGTTCGGCGCTGGGCAGGAGAAGTTCCACTCCGAACAGCGGGCCGGCGGCCTCGTCGCCGAGCCGATGCCAGCGGCTGGGGCGGTCCTGCGTTCCGTAGAGAATACGGGCGCAGGCGGCGCTGAAATAGGTGCTGCGGACGGCGGCCGTGGCCCGCGTCTCCTGATGCCGCAACGGCAGGGGGCCTTCCGGCCAGTCCGGCGTGCCGATGATCGAGGCGGGATGGACGGCGACGAAGGAATGCCGGCCCGTCGGGTCTACCGATAGAATTCGTCGACCTCCGGCAGATCAAGCCTGATCACGAAGTGAGCGCGACCGGTGGGCGGGTCGACCTCGAACCGCACCCNTTCCCCGATGATGATCGTGCGGAATCCTTCAGTGACGATGTCGCTGTAGTCGAAGCCGTGGATCTCTCCACTCTCGTCGTCGCGAACGAGATAGGTCGCGGTGACCCGGTGGGGACCGCTGCCCAGCGGCTGACGATCGACGATCCGGCCGAACCGCTGCCCGCTGTCAGGCGCGCTGGTCGTGGTCATCAAACCTCCCGTACGCAGCGGAACCCGACGGCGTTGCTGCTGCCTCGCCGCAGGTACAGCGCCTTGGACGAGGTCTGGACGGCCCGGTACGGGTTGTCGTAGGAGCCACCGCAGATGACGGCCGAGTTGATGCCGTCGAAAACGGTCTCGGTCCANTCCCAAACGTTGCCGGACATGTCGCGCACCCCGAACGGCGACAGGTTCGCGGGATGGTCGGTGACCGCGGTCGGGGCGCAGTCCCGCAGCCGGCCGCCGTCGATCTCCTCTTTCCACACCTCGTAGGTCACCAGCGGCCGACCGCTCCAGGAGTCGGCGCAGTTGACCGCGGCCAGATCGAGGTCGTCGCCCCAGGGAAAAAGCCTACCGTCCGTGCCGCGGGCGGCAACCTCCCACTCGACGCAGGTTGGGAGCCGCTTACCCTCGAAACGGGCGAAGGCGTAAGCGCTCCACCAGTTCACACAGCTCACCGGATGATCGTCATACGCCGGATCGGTGAAGTACTCGGGGTTTCGGAGCCGTTCCTGCCAGGGCTCATGGCTGTGGCCGGAAGGGGTGTCCGGGTGGTCCCACTGCGCGCAACCCTGCTCCGCGACCGCGGCGAGGAACGCCTTGTACCGCCCGACGGTCACCGGGAACTCGTCGAACAGCACCGGCCTGTCGATCGTGCGGAGCAGTAGGCGGTGACTCGGCCCGACCAGGTAGGTTCCAACCGGCAGGGTCTGCGGCGGCGCGGGGATGGCCTCGGCGCCGAGGTGGACGAGGAACTCCCGGACCTGTTCGGTCAGGATTGGTTCGGGGTTGCCGGCCGCGGCCCGCCGTCCGGCCGCCGTTCGCAGGTAGCGAGCCGCGAAGTACTCCTGGAAGACGGTGTGCACCAGCGCCACCGTGCCCGGTCCGGTCGGGCGGAACAGGGGCGCGAGCAGGAACGTCTCCCACGTGACTCGTCCCTCGGTGAAGCACTCGATGCCCGCGTGGGTGCAGATGTCGGCCAGGCTGAACACCGCCTGGTCGGCCAGGAACGCCGGACCGAAATAGCCCTCCAGCTTCGGCAGGAGGTCCGCGTGCCCGACCGAGTTCAGGACCTGGTCGACTCGGGCCGCCACCAGATCTGACAGGAGCCCGCCCGCGAAGGCCGCGGCTCCCTGGGCGAGCCGGCCGGTCTGCTGGGCAAGTCGCAGTTCCAGCGGCGAGACCGAGTAGACCTGCTCGTCCGTGCGAAGCTTCAGGTCACCAAGCCGGACGACGCTGAACCGGGGAAGCTCCAGCGGATCGACCCCGCCCGCGTGCAGTTGCTGCACGAGCCGCTCAGAAATCAGCGATGAGCTGTTGAGCAGCCGGCGAACCTCGGGCGAGTCGGCGAGGAACGAGTAGCGCGACGACATCACGACCGTCGACTCGGCGGACAGGGCCTGCGCGACGTCGGAGAAGACGCCGAGGAAGGCCTCTAGGCTCGTGTTCGGCACCGCCTCATCGATCGCGTCGAGCACGCACAGTACGGACCCAGCGCGAATCAGGTACAGGAAGACGTCGAAGACCCGGTTCCGCGGGACCGTCATGTATGGATGGAGGATCCGGGTGACGAAATCCCCGAAATCCTCGCCCGACTCCTTCGTGCTCATGTCCAGATAGAAACGGTAGCGGTGACGCGCCGGTATCGAGCCGTCCGCCGCCAATCTTTTCAAAAGCGTCGTTTTCCCGCTCCCCGGACCACCGATGACGAGGATATTCGCCGAGGTCCCAGCAAGGCGGCGCAGTATCTCTCCCGCATCGTACGTGGCGGTGACCGTCATCTCGCCGGTATGCTGGTCGGCCTCCAGAACGTCAGCGGATATCCTGAGCGGCGCGCCATCGCGCGGTTGTGTGTGCGGATAACTGAGCGCCAGCTCGGACAGGTGCGACGGGACATCGACGATTCTCTCGATGAACCGCTCATAGGCCACGATACTGATCTCACCGTCCGCGAACGGTGCAACGTCCTCGGACGGTTCATCCTCGACGATCAGGAACCGGGTGTGCTTCGGAAGCTGGGTGTTGAGGAGCTCTCCGCCGGTCGCGACGAGAAGCTGGGTCAACTCCTCCAGACTGCGACTGAGCATGATCTCAACATACTCGGCCTGCAACCCCATCTGCCGACAGAACAGTTGGTAGACCGTACTCTCGGACAGCTCGAACCGCTTGATCGCCTTGTAACCGAGGGTCGCGTAGAGTCCCGAGAGGAACTCGGCCCGCTGCTCGACGAAAGGATCAAGGCTGGGCGCGTCCCCGGTGATCGCGGTGACATCGGTACTGGTGAACCAGTCGAGGACGTCAAGGAGCCGACGCACCGCGAGGAGACCGTCTTCCTCTGCGATCTCGTAGCCATCGTGCGAGGATCGGTTCCGGAGCCGCTGAATGTCGGTGAACGCGTTGATGACGTTGGTGCTGCGGATATGCGGCCGACAGCCTTTGATCAAATCGTTCAGTGCCCGCCCGGACGGATCCCCCGGAACGTCGTGATGTGTCCAAAGCTGCTTCAGCAACCGTTCGGCTATCTTTCCGACGAGCGATACGGTGTTCTCGGGATAGCCGTCACCCAACGACTTGATCGGCCGATTGAAATCGAGCCCGAGATGTCGCGCGATTCGGTCATGGCCGTTCAGTTCGCCTTGCAGCCGATGAAGCCGGTCATCAACGGTCTCCGTCACGAGACGGACCTCCTCCGGATGCCAAGCACGAAGGCGAAACGGTCCGGGAAGGACAGCACCGTCTCCGGGTGACGGGCATCGATCTCCGCCACACCCGCTTGGATCTCGTCATCATCGAACGTCGAGAGCAACGACATGTACCGGCTCCGCACCATCGCGAGATATCGATCCTTCGGGATGGTCAACGGGTAGTCGCGGTAGGCGAGACTGGCGGACAGCCCGGCGTCCCGCATATGGTCCGCGACATCGGACGGATCCGGCTGCAGCTCCTCGAAGCGTTCCAGAGCCGCGTCGAAAAGCGGATAGGCGATCCGGGTCGGCAACATCACGATGAGGAAACGGCCATCAGCGCTGAGAAGGTCGGCGAGCCCGGCGACGACCCGCGCCCGGGCGGTCGGGGCGACATGATGAATCGCCTCTTTGACCATCACCGCGTCGACCGATCCAGGCTCAACGGCCAACTCCGCCTCGGACCCGTCCACACCCGCGAGCTGCTCGGCCGACGCACATACCGGGCGAAGCCCCGGATCCACGGGAAGCTGGCTCAGCATCGCCTCGGACGGGTCGGCACAGAGGATCGGCGTCGACGGTCGGATCAGCTCAAGGACGCCACGGGTGTACAGCCCAGTTCCGCAGCCGATATCGATGATCCGGTCCCGTGAGGTCAGCGCGAGCGCCTCGGACATCTCCCGCGCCATCCAATGGAGGAAGGCGTCGCTGTAGGTCCAGTTCTCGTCATAGGCGCCGGCTAGGCGCTCGTAGTGCGCAGACGTTCCCGGCTCCGCCAAACTGGATCACCTCCGGCCCTGGATCCAATCGGATCGTAACCGATCGGCTCCCCACCGGCTCCGCATCGGGACAAGTCGCGACGCGCCTCGTATGTCCTCGCCTGTCCAACGGGATGCGAGGCAGGCCCATACTGCTCGCGGACGGTCCGTGGAGACTCCCGGCTTCGAGGCGGTTGAGCATGGNGATCGACAGGGCGACGCGGGGCGTGGTGTGAAGGTCGCGATGCTGGCGCCGGTGGCGTGGCGCACCCCGCCGCGGCACTACGGCCCGTGGGAGCAGATCGCCAGCCACCTCGCGGAGGGCCTGCTGGCGCGCGGNGTCGATGTCACCCTGTTCGCGACGTTGGACTCGCGCACGGCCGGGAAGCTGGATGGCGTATGCCCGCACGGGTACGCCGAGGACCCGGCGCTCGACGGCCGCGTGTGGGAGGCGTTGCACGTGTCCCATGCGCTGGCCCGCTCCGGCGAGTTCGACCTCGTACACAGTCATCTCGACTGGCTGCCGTTGGCGTTCGCGGCGCAGGTCCGGGCCCCGATGGTCACGACGGTCCACGGGTTCTCGGACCCGCGCATCCTCCCCGCCTACAGCCGGGCGGCTTCCGCCTACGTATCCATCTCCGACGCCGATCGCAGCCCTGAACTGGACTATGTCGCGACGGTGCACCACGGCATCGACCTGGCGGCCCTGCCGTTCTCGGCGGCCGGCGGCGAGGATCTGGTGGTACTCGGCCGGATCCATCCCGACAAGGGCACCGCGGCAGCCATCGAGATCGCCCGGATGGCCGGCCGGCGGCTGGTGATCTGCGGGATCGTCCAGGACGAGCATTACTTCGCCGAGCAGGTACTGCCCCACGTCGACGGGGACGCGGTGAGCTACCTCGGGCCGGTGGGACCGTCCCGGCGAGCCGAGGTGCTGGGGGGCGCCGCGGCGCTGCTCCATCCGATCGCGTTCGACGAACCGTTCGGCCTCGCGGTCGTGGAGGCGATGGCCTGCGGCACGCCGGTCGTCACCTACCCGCGTGGGGCCATGCCGGAGATCGTCGACGAGGGGGTGACCGGGTTCCTGGTCGACGGCCCGGCTGCGGCGGCGGCCGCGGTGGATCGGGCCGCCGGCCTCGACCGCGCCGCCTGCCGGGCCACGGCGAGCCGGCGGTTCTCGACGGCTCGCATGGTCACCGACTATCTCGCCGTCTACGGACGCATCCTCGGCTGACAGGTTCCGCGGTTCGGGCCAGGCCCCCGGGGGTCAGGCCCGTCGAGTCAGGCCCGTCAGGTCAGGACCGGGGAATCATCCGCGCGAGCAGGGCGTCGACGGGCACGCTCGCCATCCCGACCCGGGAGTCACCGATCCCGTGCGGCAGCCACAGCCGGCCGTCGTGGACCAGTCCGCCGCAGGAGTAGACGACGTTGGGGACGTAGCCCTCGGCCTCGGTCGCGATCGGGGTGAGCAGCGGCTCGGGCAGTGCCGCGACCACGGTGGACGGGTCCGCCAGATCGAGCAGGATCGCTCCCACCGTGTAGGTGCGCATCGGCCCGACGCCGTGGGTGAGGACGAGCCAGCCCGCCGACGTCTCGATGGGTGAACCGCAGTTGCCGACCTGGATGAGTTCGAAGGCCGCCGTCGGCTCGTGGACCGGGCGGAACGGTTCCCAGACCAGCCCGTCAGCCGAGGCGGTCAGACCGGTGGTCTCCCCGTCGGATCGGCAGAGCGCGAGGTGACGGCCGCCGACGAGCCGAGGAAACAGCGCCATCCCCTTGTTCCGGGCTGCCGGGCCGGTGAGCGGCGAGGTCGTGAACGTCCGCAGATCGGGACTGGTGAGCAGCCTCGGCCGGATGTCGGTGCCGTCATAGGCGGTGTAGGTCGCCCGGTAGTCGACGGTCCCGTCCGGCGCGGTGAAGCGGACGAACCGCGCGTCCTCCATTCCCTTGCTCTCGCTGGCGACGGTGGGCCACAGCACCCGTTGCGCGAGACCGCTGTCCGCCGGGAACTCGACTCTTCGCAGCGTTCCGGCGACGGACCGGATCCCGGCCAGGATGCCGGCGGCCTGGGGACGGCGCAGGAGATCCNCAGGCATGCTGGCGAAGGCCTGTTCGAGGTCACCGCCCGCCAGGCTCCGGTCGAGGGCGTCGAGGACCGAACGCGTCACCTCGTCGTCGAGGCCATGGTCGATGAGCAGGGCACGCAGCCGACCGTGCTCCCAGGTGACCGGCACGGCCATGCCCGTGGTGAGCGGGCCGGTGCGCGGCTCCAGTCGCACCACCGGACCCGGGCCGATCACGGCGACCGCGAAGCCGATCGAGGACAGGTGCCCCTCGCCGACGGCGCGCAGGCTGAGCGCCAGCCGCAGCGCGCCGGCCGGAAGCCCCGACTGGTCGGGGTGCGCGACCGCCGAGGGATTGGTGACGGCCGCGCCCTCCACCGCGTACTCGGCGGTGAAGCACGCGCCGAGCAGCAGCGTACGCGCCGGCGAGAGCTCCGCCGGCGTCCGGACCCGAGGAGCGACGATCGCGGCGTGCCGCGTCAGGATGCCCCGGTAGTCCCGGTGACGCGGCCCGAACCGGTCGAGCAGGGCCGCGACGAGGCCGTCGACCTCGTCGTCGCCCAGGGCGAGCACCCTGGCCACGATGCCCGCGGCCCGGGAGTGCAGCTCGCCGCCCTCCTCGCCGGGCAGGAAGAGCTTCGCGATGACCCTGCCGGGGTCCGCGGTCAGCGTCAGTGGATGCCGGGTGACCAGGTCCGACTCCAGGGTCACGGGGTCGGACTCCAAGGTCACGGGGTCGGACTCCAGGGTCACGGGGTCCTTGACGCGAGCAGGCGGCGAGCGTGCTGCGCTGTCGAGAGCAGGGCGAGGGTGGACTCCGCCCCCTGGTTGGCGTTGCAGCCCTCGGGTTCGAGACCGTCGTGGCAACCGCCGGTCGCGACGTCGATCAGCGGGGTGCCGTTGTCGTTCTCGCCGAGGAACCACCCGTGCGCCCGCCCGAGACCGGTGAGCCACCGGTTCCGGCCGGTCGCCGCGTGGGCCCGCGCGCAGGCGTCCGCGATGGCCGCGGCCTCGATGGGCTGCTGGTCGAAGCCGGGCCTGCGATCACCGCGGGGGCGCCGGCCGTCGACGGGGGTCGGCGACAGCGTCCCGCCCCGGGTCTCCACGTGGAGCAGCCAGGCCAGCAGCCGTAATCCGTCCGCGAGCGCCGCGGAGTCGGGCAGGCACATGCCGGCGAGGATCAGCGCCTCCGGCACCGCCGCGTTGGCGTAGCGCAGTGTGGGCTCGGGCCACGGCCAGGCGGGATCGTCGCCGATCGGGCCGATCGCGGTGACGGCGTCCGTGAGCAGGGCGCGGGCCGCGGTGTCGTCCGGGTGGGCGAGCAGCATCTCGCCGGCGCCGAGGGCGGCGAAGGTCATGGCCCGCGGCCAGGGGGATCGCCGAGCGGCGCTGGCCTGGAACCCGTCGCGGGCCATTGCCCGCAGCCGCGAGGTGGGCGCCAGGGCCGCCGCGGTGCCCAGCCCCCACAGGGCCCGCCCCCAGCAGTCGCCGACCTCGGGGTTGTCCAGCCAGCGACCCTCGGTGTCCCGCCGGTTGACGATCGTCCCGTCCGGCGCCTGCGCCGCCAGCACGAAGATGAGATAACGCTCGAGCAGTCGGACGAGCTCCAGCGGTGGCGACGGCTCGCGGGAGAGGACGACGAGCCCGCGCGCGACGTCGTCCACGCAGTAGCCGTACTCCCGGCGTGGGATCGAGCCGAGCGCATGCTCGAACAGGCCGATGTCGTCGCTGAGCCGGAGAAGATGGTTGAACGAGATCGCGGCCGTCACCGGCTCGCCGTCACGGTCGCGGTCGCGGTCGCGGTCGCCGTAGCCGTCGTCGGCGTCGGCGTCGGCGTCGGCGTCGGCGTCGGCGTGGGCACCGTCCCAGGAGCTCGCTGGGACGCGGGCGCGACGCCCGGCCTGCTTCCGGTGCGGGCGGCCAACCCGGCCGCCAGCCGGCGGTAGCGCTGGGCCACCGCGGGCCACAGCAGCTCGGGTGCGTGGGCGGCGGTGGCGCTCGCCAGCCCGCGGACGACGCCGTCGTCGGTGATGATGCTGCGCACCGCCGCCGCGATCGCCGCCACGTCACCGTGGGGTACGAGCAGGCCGGTGCCGTCGCCGAGCAGTTCGACCGCGTGCGGGAAGCGGGTGGCGACGACGGGCCGCAGCGCCGTGACCGCCTCGATGAGGATGCCGGAGGTCACCTGGTCGACGGAATCGTAGGGGAGCAGGACGACGTCGGCGCCGCTCACGAGCTCGGCGAGCGATCCCGGGTCGAGGTAGCGGTGGTCGAAGACGACCGCATCGGTCACGCCGAGCCGACCGGCCAGCGCGGCAAGCCCGTCGCGGTACGCCTCGCCCTCCCGGGCGAGCACCTTGGGATGGGTCAGGCCCGCGACGAGGTAACGCGGAGCCGGGTCGAGGTCGGCCAGCTCCGCCATCGCCGCGATGCCCCATTCGATGCCCTTGCCTGGGCCGAGCAGGCCCCAGGTGAGGACGGTCGGCCGGGCGGACCGCGCCGGCGCGGCGCGCCGGTTCTCGGCCGCGCCGTGGGGGATGACCGAAACCCGGTGCGGGTGGGCCCGGTACCCGTCGACCAGCCGGACCCGCGCGGTCTCGGTCATCACGACGACCGCGTCCGCGGACGCGACCAGCGCCTCCAGGACCTCGCGCTGGTGCGGGGTCGGGCGCACGAGCACGGTGTGCAGGACGACCACCACCGGCACCTCGAGGTTGTCGAGGACCTCGATCACCTCGTCGCCGTCCGGGCCGCCGTAGACCCCGTACTCGTGCTGCACGACCACGACGTCGAAACCGTTCAGGAGCCGCGCCGCGCGGCGCGGGCCGCCCGGGGTTCCGGCCACCAGGTCCCCCACGACGGCGGCCGGCCGCGGGCCGGGGCCCGCGGGCGTGTCGAGCAGCCGGACCACCCCGCTGGAGGCGCCGGGCGCCGTGCTGGTCAGTTCGTCGAACAGCGCCGCCGTGAAGGTGGCGAGGCCGCACTGTGTCGGGGGGTAGGTGCTGAGAAAGCCGTAGCGGAGGGGCACGGAGGCCCACCTTCCGGTCACGTGCCGACACCGAGTCGGCCGGCGGGTACGCGAGCGCTGTGCTCGGCGTGGATGCGCGGTGCGGCTGGCCGGCAGGTCAGAAACCCATACCAGCCATGGCATCCGCGCCGTCCCCGGCGCCGGCGCCACCAACCGACGGACGGTCCGCCACGACAACCTCGATGGTGAGGAACAGGCCGGCGATCGACGCGGCGTTCTGCAGCGCCGAGCGGGTGACCTTCACCGGGTCGATGATGCCGGCGGCGATCAGGTCGACGTACTCGCCGGTGGCCGCGTTGAGTCCGTGGCCGACCGGCAGGTCCCGGACCTTCTCGACGACGACACCGCCCTCGAAGCCCGCGTTGCTCGCGATCTGGCGGAGCGGGGCGGCCAGCGCCAGCGCCACGATCCTCGCGCCGGTGGCCTCGTCGCCGGACAGGTCGAGCTTCTCGAAGGCGGTGATCGACGCCTGGAGCAGCGCGACGCCACCACCGGCGACGATGCCCTCCTCGACCGCGGCCTTCGCGTTCGACACCGCGTCCTCGATGCGGTGCTTCTTCTCCTTCAGCTCCACCTCGGTGGCCGCACCGACCTTGATGACCGCGACCCCACCGGCGAGCTTCGCCAGACGCTCCTGGAGCTTCTCACGGT